>NZ_JBGONU010000007.1:0-147244 GCF_041439295.1 Vibrio sp. 1F253
CCAGCAGCGTCATCTTTTGCGCTGTTGATTTTAGAACCTGAAGATAGGCGTTCCATTGATGTTTGTTGAGCGCTGTTTGCACTGTTTAGGTAACGTTGTGCTGTCATTGCTGATACGTTGGTATTTACATTCACTGCCATGGTGATTTCTCCAATTGATTTTCCGGTATAGCGGCTTCCGACGTCTCGGAAAACCAAGTAGTTATCTCTAAGTTACTTTTAATAACGGCGTGAATGCTGAAACCTTTAGAAAAAAAGCAACAAAATTAAAGAAATAGCGAGAAAGGATAAGAAAGCGTGACTGGCAGTGAAATTATCAAAAAAAGATGAGAAAAAGGCTAAAGTTGTCGAAAAGTCAGCCGGGGGAAATATTGTATTTTAATTAACCAAAGGACTTGAGTTAACCGAGAATACCTTTATAAGAATTAACCTAATTTATTAGCCTAGCAGCGTTAAAGCTAAGTTCGGCGCTTGCTTAGCTTGAGCTAAAATAGTGGTACTGACTTGCTGCAGTATTTGTTGTTTGAGCATTTGAGTGGTTTCTTTGGCGTAGTCTGTATCTTTGATTCGACTGTTTGATGCCCCCAAGTTCTCATGAACATTTTCAAGGTTATTAATCGCATGGTCAAAGCGGTTTTGCATCGCCCCGAGTTCAGAACGGTGACTATCAACATACTTCATCGCTGTATCCAAAATAGACACGGCGCGCTGTGCTCCCCCAACATCAGTGACATTAATATCATCGACTGACTCGTAATAACCCGCCGACATCGAAAGCTCACTGGTTAATGAGCCTGAGAAAGAGATCGTGCCTGCCGTGTCTTCGCCTGACATGTAGATCTGAAGCTGCCCGTCATCATTGACGGAAGCCGAAACCAGATCCGTTTGACCATTGATATAAGTCGCTAGCTCTTCAATGTCATCGCCCGCCTTGGCATTAATGTTGATCTCTTGAAGCTGACCAAAACGATCGGTAAACGCCATCTTCATATCATTCTGGTTGGATTTAACTTCCCACGAATCATTTGCCAAACTATTAGCAACATAGCTAAAGCCGCCCATGTTGATATCATCGGTGCGCATGTTTTTCAAACCTATCTGCACCGCCTCACCAGAGCTGCCACCGATTTGAAATGACGAGCTACCAAAGCTACCGTTAAGGAGCTTTTTCCCACCAAATGAAGTGGTTTCCGCAATTCGGTTTAGCTCATCATTTAAGGCGGTTACTTCTTCTTGAATAGCCGTCCTTTCCGATTGGCTATTCGAACCATTAGTCGCTTGCAGTGACAGGTCTCGCATGCGTTGCATGATATTGGTGGTTTCATTCATCGCCCCTTCTGCTGTCTGCATAATGGAGATACCGTCGTTAGCATTTCGAACCGCAACATCGATGCCGCTCATCTGTGCTTCTAATCGATTAGAGATTTGTAAGCCAGCAGCATCGTCTTTTGCACTATTAATACGACTCCCTGAAGCCAAGCGCTCCAAAGATTGATTCAGCATGTTATTGGCATTAGAGAGATTCCTCTGAGCCACTAATGCTGAAACATTCGTATTAACAGTTATAGCCATAGACCTTCACTTGCAAAAAGATGAATAAAACTTACGATTGCTCTTGTATCGACCTATTTATATAAAACTTTAAAAAAAAGGAGCAATGAGGCTCCCTTTGTTTATTCTATTTGAGACGACTTACTTAATCGTTAGTGCACTCAACATCTCAGCTGAAGGAGCAAAGTAGTAAGCGCCAGTGACGGCTTTAGTAAAGCGAAGCAGTTGGTCTGTTTTGCCATCTGTTTCGCCGTACATACTCTCTAACATCGCATCAAAATTATGACGAACATTACAGTAAGCGATGAACAGTAAACCGTGATCGCCTGTTGCTGTGCCGTAAGGTAGGCTATGACGAACAATTTTAAGGCCCTTGCCTTCTTCTTTGATATCCACACGGCCAACGTGAGACGCCGCTGGAACATCGTCTAGCTCGATTGAATCTGGCTTGGTACGGCCAACCACTTTCTCTTGCGCCGATACGTTTAATCTATTCCAAGCAGGCAGGTTATGCACAAAACGTTGCACCATTACGTAGCTACCACCTGCGAATTCACCTTCAGGCACAATCGCCACTTCAGCACGCTGCGCGTCTTTCGGGTTTTCAGTGCCATCAACGAAATCAGTCATGTCACGTGAGTCTAGGAAACGGTAACCGTAAGTTTCATCCATTACTTCAACGTCTGCCGCTACTTCAGATAGCAATTTACGTAGGATGAAGAAATGCAGATCATGTCGGTTTGAATGACAGTGAATCAAAACATCAGACAGTGTGCTCGGTGCTGTGATATCACCTTCACCAAGCGCAGGAAAATCAATTAGATCAGAGGGAGCAGCTTGCTCGAACTTATCCCAAAAAGCTTTTGAGAACGCTATCGACGCCGTTAGGTTCGCATCAGGTTGAGTTTGGTTTAGCTCGTCGATTAGAGTCGGAAGCTTTTGAATTTCTGCTAGTACATTAGCAGTATTAGCGTTCACTTTAAGTTGAACGTAAAGAGCGAAAGGCCCAGCTTCAGGCAAAATAGCACTTTGAACGTTAGGCTGCTCATTTGAAACATTAAGCATAGATTATTCCTTCCAGTTTTAGCTTCTAAGTATAATTGTGAATGGTACAAATGTTTTGATGAGAATCAGTCTTCGTGCTCAACCACTTTAAAGCAATCTCTAGCGGCATGGCTATTGGTTAAATAAAGCGCTAACCAGAGGAGCAATAATAGGGTGATAGCATTTGACCAACGGAACCATCCGTTATCCAAATAGATTAAATAAATTGTATGGGAGCCCTGTGCCAAGATAGCCATCATGGTAACCCAACGTCCCCATGACACGGCTTTGTTAAGGCGCTTTCTATCTGGAGATCTTAGTCCAAACAACCACATCAATAACAAACTAGGCACACTCAACGCAATCCCGACATAAAACATCTGGTGGTCTGGATAGATGGTCTCAAGAATATCCGTTCCCGACTCTCGGCTTGCGCCCGCAACAATGAAAACGACCAAAGCTTTCGCAAGAAACAGCCAACCTAACCATAATAAGATTGGGGCTTTCAAAAAGCCGTGTTTATCGTATTGTTCTATGGAGTACCGCACAATTCTCACTTTCACTTGTTTTCAAACCAACACTTTAACGCAAATCATTCATACTTAACTAGGTTTGCGTTATCTTATTGGTTAATCCGTTTTAATTGTCGAACTCAGTATGAAAAAGAAAACTAATACACCGTCTGTTGAATCTCAACAAGAAGCACTGAAGATAGCCAAAGCGACGCAAAAGCCAGCTCAAACCAAAGAACAAACAAAATTAATTGCTCAAGGTATCGAAAAAGGCATCGCACTTTACAAAAAACAGCAAAAAGAACGCAGCCGCCAAGCCGATAAAGCAAGAAAACGCGTACAGAAAGAGAAGCAAACTCAACAAACTAATCTAGACGAAGAGAGCAATGTAGACACAATTGTTGAAACAACATCAAATCACGCCAGCAAATTGCCGTGGTTACTATTGATCGCAAGCTGGGTAGGTTTCGCGATTTATTTGATGAAATAGCAGGATAAATGTATGAAAAAGGAATTAGTCGCTTTAGCTATGACAGGCATATTAGTCGGGTGCACGACACCGACAACAGTCCCACATAGCAAATCTGACCAAGTACAAATGGATTACCACGGACTGATTGATATCAACGAGTGCGAATATAAAGGGGAAGTCACCGGCAGCGAAGGCCACTGGTATAGTTATCTGTTTTACCCGAACGACACTCTGATTCAAGGCGCAATGAATGAGCTAAAGTCCAATGCTATTGGATTAGGTGCGGACACCGTAATTTTCACACTTCCCCAAGATTTTGCGACTTCCGTAACCATGTTGGGCACCGCTTATCGGTGTCGCTAATTCGACTTATCGCTAATCGGTAAGGAGTAGAAAGAAGAAAGCCAGCTTTCGCTGGCTTATGCACTAAATCCAAGGCTTGTTGCTATATCGCCTTTACGCTGGATAACCCATTGACTGTCAAATGGCCCCCAGTCGGATAATTGGTAATAGCCATCATTATGACGTCGCCCATCTTGAACAAACATAAGTTCAATACCGATCCCCGGTAACGCCTTGAGTACATCTTGAATAGTACGACGAGGCCACCCCGTTTTTTCGATGAGTTTAGGCACATTTGGCCTATCAAGGCTTTCCACTAACAATGCTAAATATAGCCGCCTTGCAAAAACAGGACTCAACTCCATTGACACCTCCTATATATGTGCAACTCAATTATTTCTTTTTTTGCTGACAACATGTTGAGGCTGATCAATAAGTCTCCAATAGTGACATTTTCTTACTGTTTTTTTTCACTCTATAAAATATTCCTCACTCTATTTTGTCTGAATTGCCGCTTCCTGATAGGATTCAACTCATAACAACGAAATAAAATCACCCAAAGGAAGAATAATGACTATCACTATGTTTGGCATTCCGAATTGCGACACCATCAAAAAAGCAAAAAAATGGCTAGAAGCTGAAGGTATCGAGTTCGAATTTCACGATTATCGCAAACAAGGCATCACTGAAGAGTTAGTAACAAGCTTCTGTTCAGATCTTGGGTGGGAGCTTGTGCTAAACAAACGTGGTACGACTTATCGCCAACTTTCTCAAGAGCAAAAAGACACATTAACGGAAGAAAAAGCCGTAATTCTGCTTGTTGAACAACCAGCAATGATCAAGCGCCCTATCTTGAAAGTCGATGGCAAGCTTCATATTGGCTTCAAAGCTGATCAATACGCTGCTATTTTTGCGTAATCAGCTGTATTAGAACAGATAACAAAGCGTTGAACTTCCCCTGTTCAACGCCTGAAATTAATGACTAGACGTTTAATTTAAACAAGGAACTCAAGGATGACAGACAGCCCAACTTTGGCTCTGGTAAAAGACCTAATCAGCCGTCAATCGGTAACACCAGAAGATGCAGGCTGCCAAGACCTGATGATTGAACGCTTAAAAGCGCTAGGTTTTGAAATCGAAGTGATGGTATTTGAAGATACGACAAACTTTTGGGCTCGCCGTGGTACAGAAGCGCCTCTATTTGCCTTTGCTGGCCACACTGATGTTGTACCTGCTGGCCCAATTGAGCAGTGGAACACTAAACCATTCGAACCGACTATCGTAGATGGCTTCCTGCACGGTCGCGGCGCGGCAGATATGAAAGGTTCTCTAGCTTCAATGATCGTTGCTGTAGAACAGTTCATCGCTAAACACCCTGATCACACAGGCTCAATCGGTTTCCTTATCACGTCAGATGAAGAAGGTCCTTTCATCAACGGTACGGTACGTGTTGTTGAAGCTCTGATGGCTCGTGGCGAGAACATCGACATGTGTATTGTGGGTGAACCATCAAGTACTGAGTACGTTGGTGATGTCGTGAAAAACGGCCGTCGTGGTTCTATCACTGGTGATCTAACAGTTAAAGGCACACAAGGTCATGTTGCTTACCCTCACCTAGCGAACAACCCGGTACACAGCTCTCTGCTTGCGATCAATGAACTGGCTACGACCGAGTGGGATAAAGGTAATGACTACTTCCCACCAACCAGCTTCCAAATCCCAAATGTAAGTGCGGGCACTGGCGCATCAAACGTGATTCCTGGTGAATTTAATGTTCAGTTTAACCTTCGCTTTAGCACAGAGTTAAACAACGACATCATCGTTGAAAGAATCACAAATACACTCGACAAGTACGATTTCGAATACGATCTGAAATGGACATTCAATGGCGACCCGTTCTTAACCGACGCAGGCTCGTTGCTTGATGCTATTGTCGATGCAGTAGGTCACGTGAATGATGTCAAGCCGGCACTGCTTACCACAGGTGGTACTTCTGACGGACGCTTTATTGCGCGCATGAAAGGGCAAGTAGTCGAACTAGGTCCGGTTAATGCGACCATTCACAAGGTTAACGAATGCGTGAAAGTGGCTGATTTAGAGAAGCTAACCGACATGTACGAAAGAACACTAGTGAACCTGTTCGCTAAATAGTTCTTTCATCAGCGATTGATAGCATCTAATTATTGAGAGGCACGTTATGACACCAGAGCAGCTTACCGGGCAATCAGATTCTCATCTGGAACCTAACCTGATTGGCACCAAGACCTTCTTGGTCCACAGTGACGTCAAAGATGATCTGAACAACTTGATTGAAGCTGCTCAACTCGCGGGTTTTAAAATGGAGATTGCCAGTGGCTTTCGCGACTATGAAAGGCAATCTCTGATTTGGAACCGCAAGTTTTCTGGTGAAGCACCGATATTAGACTCAGAAAGCCAACCACTTGATGCTTCAACACTCAGTGAACATCAAAAGTTGTCGGCGATTCTTAGGTGGTCTGCGCTTCCCGGAGCGAGTCGTCACCATTGGGGTTGTGACTTTGATGTCTTTGCTCGTAATCACTTACCTGAGGGGACTCAGCTACAACTGGAACCATGGGAATACCTCACTGGCCACCAGCAAGTGTTTTACCAATGGCTGTCTGCCAACGCATCTCAATTTGGATTCTTCTTTCCTTACAGCCAAGACCTTGGTGGTGTGGCGATAGAACCTTGGCATATAAGCCACCGTAAAATTTCACAGTTGTGTTTATCACAGTTATCTCCCACTTTACTTGGCAAGCAACTCCAATCTAAGCCAATATTAGGGTATGAAATTATTGCGGAGCAGCTAGACGAGATCTATGCGCGCTTCGTGGCGAATATCAGTCATTAGGAGCGCTTATGTTAGAGTGGCTTACAAACCCTTGGGTGATCATCATCATCGTGGTTAGCGTTGTGGTGGGTAATATTGCTGCGCTCAAACAGACCGCTAATATGGATCTGACAGGTCGTAACAAAACAGAAAAAGACTTAGACAAGCTCAATCAATTGGATAAACAGAACCAAGAGAAAGCTCAAAAAGATGAGTCGACTGACAGCAAAAGCATTTAGCTTAACGCCCTTGATGCGCTAGCCCCAACAAGTCAGGTGCGTGTGACTCCTTGTTAGCGAAATGACAACATAAATTGACAACACGCACATAAAACACTGACTAACAAACATAAAAAAGAGGACATTGTATGTCCTCTTTTTTTTCTTCTAAATTTGCTCAGGGCTTATTCAGATTTTGCTTCTTTCTTGTCTTTGGTTTGGTCTGCAACGTGTGCTAATACCGGTACCATTGACTTAAGTAGCTCTTCTTCTACAGGCTTACCTGTTGCATCCGTTACGTTAATCGATGTACGGTTGCCAAGATCACCAAACAAGAAGGTGTAAGTACCTGGCGCTAAGTCAATAGGCTGTAGGCCAATCTCTTCCCAGAATTCATCATCTGGCGCGGCATACTTAGCTTTCACTGTACCTTGAGACTGGTTACGCTCTTCAAGTTCGAAGCCCATCGTCGGTAGCAAGGTAGGTAGACGTTGCCACAATACATTGTATGGTGTGCGAGCAATGATCACAGGGAAACCACTGCGGTCCGACCCCATTGAAATAGGAATACGTTTCACCAACTCTTGTGCTTTCAGTGCCGCTTCAGCACGAAGGTTGGCATCGTATTTAGCCATCACTAGATTCGTTAAGAACGCGTTGTAACGCTCTTTATTGGTTGCCGATACTGGTTTCTCTTCAGAACCTTCACGCCAATCAATCAGATTAATCTTGAAGCCATGGCGATTGTTCGCTTGGAAACGAGAGATAGAGTAGCGGCTACCAATCTCGACTTCTTCATCTTCAGAAACCCACGTAACCCAATCAGTCTCAATGTCATTTTCTGACTGTTCACGAATGCCGATATTACGCTGGGTCAGCATATCTACAGCCGTTTGCCATACTCGGTCAGCCTCTTCAGCACGAAGGAGCCATAATGTCACTTCACCATTTTGACGCTCAGTACGAGCACCTGGGATCAGTTCAAGAACCTGTTGAGGAGGACGAATATCCACTTGACGACCGGTACCACCACTGAATTCACCGCTTGGGATATCAAAGTTTGGGTAAAACTGAGGCTGAGCATCTTCAGGCAATTGCCATTGTGAAAACTCAGGTGTTTCTAAGTATTCAAAATCATCTTTGGCTTGGCGACGTTGAGTCGGGCTGCCAGAACATGCTGTAAGAACGAAAACAGCCAGTGAACCGATCACTAGCTGGTGAGAATACTTCATTTATACTCCTAAATGCCGAAGGTTCGCTTCGGCATTGCTTTATACGTTTTTAGTAAATGCACGCTTCAGTCATTGCTTGAGCAACAACAGGTTGAGCTGGTTTTGACAGTTCAGTCAGTGGTAGACGTAAGCCACCTTCAGCAATCAGACCCATTTTGTGAACCGCCCATTTTACGGGAATAGGGTTAGACTCAACGAACAAATTCTTATGTAGAGGCATCAAACGCTCATTGATCGCTTCAGCTTCCTCAAACTTGCCTTCCTTCGCTAGCTTGAACATAGTCGCCATATCAGCAGCTGCAACATTGTTCGTTACAGAGATCACGCCATCGCCACCACGCTTAACAAATTCAAGACCTGTTAAGTCATCACCACTTAGTAAGATAAAGTCTTCGCCACAAAGTTCACGGTGAATTGCAATTCTTTCAAGATCACCCGTCGCATCTTTAAGTGCAACGATGTTTTCGATCTCGGCAAGACGAGCAACCGTTTCTGGCAACAAGTCTACCGCAGTGCGACCAGGTACATTGTAAAGGATCTGTGGAACGTCACTGACTTCAGCAATTGCTTTGTAATGTTGGTACAAACCTTCTTGAGTCGGTTTGTTGTAGTACGGTGTTACACTCAGGCAACCAGCAATACCAGAACCATTGAGCAAACGGCTGAAAAGTACAGATTCGTGAGTTGCGTTTGCACCCGTACCAGCAATAACAGGAATACGGCCATCAGCAAATTCAACGACCTTATTGACGACTTTGACATGCTCTTCAATAGTGAGTGTTGAAGACTCACCAGTTGTGCCAACCGCAACCAGACCATCACTACCTGCTGCAACATGGTGATCAACTAACTTTTTAAGGCTGTCGAAATCCACTTCACCATCTGTATTAAATGGTGTAACTAGCGCAACGATACTTCCTGAAAACATGTCTATCTCCCTTAATTTATTCTTTTTGCATGTTACTGTAAGCCAATCAATAAACACAAGACATTAAAGTGGCTTACCAGCAACATCTGCAGTAAATATTGTCGTATGTTTGAGGTAAAACGACTTATAACCGCGTTCGACCTAGAATTTGGGTAACCTACACTCAATCTAGCGAATAGCTCAGCACTCGATGTCAGTAACAAGTAAGCAATGCTCTCACACCACTCTTTGAATTTTGAACACTCTAAATATTCCTATTACTTGTTACATATTTGAAGCAAAGTGCCTCATAAAAGCCCCAAGCACACACTTATTCCTCTAGCTAACTGTGCTAACATGCATGAATCAATGGAATATAAGAGACGTGATTTTATGACTCAACATCTAGTAATCACAGCTGTGGGCACAGATCGCCCAGGTGTATGCAACCAAGTGGTTCATTTAGTCACCCAATCAGGCTGTAACATTATTGATAGCCGTATCGCTCAATTTGGCGAAGAATTTACGCTTATCATGCTACTGTCTGGAAAGGCAAACAACATCACCCGCGTTGAAACCACCCTGCCCTTGCTTGGACAAGAGCACGACTTGATTACGATTATGAAGCGAACCTCAACTCATGATGTTATTGAGAACTCTTACACAGTAGAGGTGTTCGTTGAGTCAGACGATAAAATCGGCCTTACCGAGCAGTTTACCCAGTTCTTCGCAGACCGAAACATCGGCCTCGATTCGTTAAGTGCGCGAACCATTAATAAATCTAAAGTTCAGCTCGACAACGACCAATTCCATATCTCTATTACCGCTTCTGTGCAATCAGAATGTAATTTGATGCAGCTACAAGAAGAATTCGACGCGCTGTGTCAGAGCCTATCCGTACAAGGCTCGCTCAACTTTATCAAAAACAGTTTTTAAAAAGGAAATATCATGAATACGCTAACGGCTGGTGTTCCAGCACCTGCTTTTTCTCTTCCAGATCAAGATGGCAATATCGTATCTCTTGGTGACTTCAAAGGTAAAAAAGTCCTTTTCTATTTTTACCCAAAAGCAATGACTCCGGGTTGTATTGTGCAAGCAGAAGGCCTGCGTGATATCAAAGCACAGCTTGATGACCTGAATGTGGTTGTTCTAGGTGTGAGTGTTGACCCAGTAAAACGCCTACCAAATTTCGTTGCGAAGAAATCTCTGAACTTCACACTGCTATCTGACGAAGACCACAGCGTTGCTGAACAGTTTGGAGTTTGGGGCGAGAAGAAATTTATGGGTAAAGTGTACGACGGTCTGCACCGTATTAGCTTTCTAATTGATGAAGAAGGTCAGATTGAACACGTCTTCAACAAGTTCAAGACTAAGACTCACCACGAAGTGGTTTTAGATTACTTCAACCCAGAAGCTTAATGTCGATTTTAGTGAGTTGATTCTCTAAATTCGCATCTAGATGATCTAAGTTCACAATGGACTAATCCAAATGCAAAAAGGCCGAATATCGTGGATATTCGGCCTTTTTGTACTTATTAAAATTGATAGCGCATTCAAATTGATAGCGCGTTCAATTACGATTGATGTTCAGGGTCATCATCGAGAGCGTGACTCGGTAAGGCATTCCAAACCGCTTTCACCAACGTGGCTAGAGGGATAGCAAAGAACACGCCCCAGAACCCCCACAGTCCGCCAAACACCAACACCGCTACAATAATCGCTACTGGGTGTAGGTTCACTGCTTCAGAGAACAGAACAGGAACGAGCACGTTACCATCTAACGCTTGGATAATACCGTAAGCGAGAAGCAACCAATAAAACTGAGGTTCTAAGCCCCACTGGAACAGGCCAACAATCGCGACTGGAACGGTCACAGCCGCCGCGCCGATATAAGGAATCAATACCGAGAAGCCGACCGCGACAGCCAGCAGTGCTGAATAACGTAAATCCAGAATCGCAAAGGTTACGTAGCTGACACCACCGACGATCAAAATCTCAAGCACCTTACCGCGAATGTAATTTGAGATTTGTTGGTTCATCTCTACCCAAACCTTGGTCGCTAGACGACGGTTCTTAGGCAGAACACCACTAGCCATACTGATCATCTCTTCTTTGTCTTTCAAAAGGAAGAAAATCAGCAGCGGTACAAGAATCAGGTAAACCGCAAGCGTCGCCAAACTAACAAGAGAAGCTAAAGAGCCCTTCACAACGCTTTCGCCAAAGCCTAATGCTTTGTTTTTCGCATTAGACACAATCGATTCAACGATCTGCAGGTTTGCTAGTTCAGGGTAACGCTCAGGAATGGTTGCGATGAACTTCTGTAAGCCACCATACATGCTTGGAATATCATTGATAAGGTTACCTACCTGTTCCCAAATCGTTGGTACTAGACCAAACAGCGCAAGTAACATCACGCTAAAGAACATTAAAATCACCAACATCACTGATGGGGTTCTTGGAACACCGAGTCTTTGAAGTTGAGTAACCGGCCACTCAAGCAGATAAGCCAAAACAATAGCCACCAAAAGTGGGGCAATGAGGTGACCAAAGAAGTAGATCGTTATAAAGCCGAAGAGAATGATGGCAACCAAGCTGACAGCATGGGGATCAGAGAAACGTCGTTTATACCAACGATTGACCATTTCAAGCATTTGACTGCAATTCCTTTTTAGTGACGAGGAGATGATGGTAATTAGAGCAAACCTCTACGATGACGTCATAGGCTTGCTTAGACAAAAAAGTAACAATATCTTTCATCGAGCTGTTATCAGAGACATAAATTGACAATGATTGCCCTACTTCTAACTTTACACTGTGACGCTTGGCTAATAATAGTGCCATTGGACAGCGCTCTTGGCGTAAATCTAGAATATTAGGTGTCATTCTTTAGCTCGATGCTTATTATAAGGGTCGTATTGTAATCTGTTTTTGAAAACGCGCCATCATTCATTCATCTTCCTTCATGATAGCGCACGCACTTGGTAAAGGTTACATCAGATAGAGAACCAATTTGCATTGCACTTGTCTTACTGTCAGAAGAAACGGAGTATTACTGACTAATATGTTTAAACGCGCTCGCTCAATTGCTTGCTTATGCATCGCAGCTACATTAAGCACTCCAACGTTGGCAAATACCAATGGTTTGGAGCTTCCCGATATCGGCACCGCGGCTGGCGGCACACTCACTATCGACCAAGAACTTATCTATGGTGATGCCTACATGCGCATCATCAGAAGCAGCCAGCCTATCGTAAACGACCCGGTTCTAAACCAATACATTGACACGCTTGGCCATCGCCTTGTTGCGAACGCAAATGATGTAAAGACACCTTTCCAGTTCTTTATGATCCGTGACCGAAACATCAACGCTTTTGCTTTTTTTGGTGGTTATGTTGCTTTGCACTCAGGTTTGTTCTTGCATGCACAGTCTGAAAGTGAACTCGCTTCCGTATTGGCGCACGAAATCGCGCACGTTACCCAGCGTCACTTAGCACGTAGTATGGAAGATCAAGCTCGCCGCTCTCCTGCAACCATCGCAGCACTGGCCGCTTCTGTATTATTAGCGATTGCAGCACCAGAAGCCGGTATCGCAGCGATCACTGCAACAACTGCTGGTAACATGCAAAGCCAAATAAACTACACCCGAAGTAATGAAAAAGAAGCCGACCGCTTTGGCATCAACACGCTGGCAAAAGCAGGGTTCGATGTAAACGCTATGCCACGTTTCTTTGGTCGCTTAGCTGATGAATACCGCTATGCAAGCACACCGCCACCAATGCTATTAACTCACCCGTTGCCTGAAGACCGAATCACAGATTCACGCGCTCGTGCTCGTAGCTATACCCCACTAAAACTGGCTCCGTCATTGGATTACCATTTAGCAAGAGCCCGTATTGTTGCGCGCTATGCTGGTATCAATAATGATGCAGCTCTTGATTGGTTTGAGCGAAAGCTGAAGAAAGCCCCCAAAGCCTTGGTTCCATCATTAGAGTATGGGCAAGCACTGGTTTACCTAGATTCAAAAAAATTAGATAAAGCAGAACCAATTCTGACCAAGCTGATGAATAGCGACCCAACCAACTTGTTCTATCTGGATGCTATTTCAGATCTGCACATTGAACAGAAAAAGCCTGAGATTGCGATTAAAGAACTTAAGTCAGCACTTGAGCGTCAACCAAACAACTCAGTTCTAACCATAAACTACGCCAATGCGCTGATCGAAAATGAAGACCTACAGGAAGCCGTTCGCGTGTTGCAACGTTACACGCACGATAACCCGAACGACACCAATGGGTGGTACCTGCTTTCAAAGGCAAATACAAACCTTGGCAACAGCGATGAAGAATTGTCTGCTAGGGCAGAGATTTTGGCACTGCAAGCCAACTGGAGCAAAGCGATTCAGTACTACACGCAGGCGAGCCAAATAGCAGAACTAGGCAGCCTAAAACAAGCACGTTATGACGCTCGAATTGATCAACTAATGATACAGCGCGAACGCTTCTTATCGTTGCAATAAGTATAATGACTGGTAGCGAAGCTCGTTGCCAAAATACAAAGAAAGCTCAACGTTACACAATAAGAAGCCACTCAGTTGGCTTCGGCTGAACTATTAAATCAAAAATAATAATGAGGAAGAACCATGTCTGTCGTGATTTATCATAACCCACGCTGCTCAAAGAGCCGTCAAACTCTCGAACTGCTTGAAGCAAACGGCGTACAACCAGAGGTGATCAAATACCTAGATGCGCCTTTGACTGTTGAACAGCTAAAAGTGCTTTTCACTCAGCTTGGTTTTGAGAGTGTTCGCGACATGATGCGTACCAAAGAAGCGGATTACAAAGAAGCGAACCTTGGTGACGCATCAGTGACTGATGAAGATCTTTTCGCTGCAATGGCAACGAATCCAAAACTGTTTGAACGTCCAGTGGTTGTCGCGAACAACAAAGCAAAAATTGGTCGTCCACCAGAACAAGTACTAGAGATTCTGTAATCCAATATGAGCATCAACATTCTTGTTCTCTACTATAGTCGACACGGCAACACCCAAGCGCTAGCAAGGCAAATCGCTCGAGGGGTGGAATCTATCCCGAACTGCGAAGCCATGCTAAGAACGGTGAACAACGTGTATACGGTAGAAGAGCAGCCGGATTCGCGCTATCAACCAACAGATCCTATTGCGACCTTACAAGATCTCCGTTCTTGCGATGGTTTAGCACTCGGCAGCCCAGTATGGTTTGGCAATATGGCTGGGCCAATGAAGCACTTTTGGGATAGCACAACATCGTTATGGATTAATGGCGATCTCATCGATAAACCAGCTTGTGTATTTACTTCCTCTTCATCACTACATGGTGGTCAAGAGACGACACAGCAAAGCATGATGCTGCCTCTACTTCATCATGGCATGTTAGTCGTGGGCATCCCCTATTCAGAACCTGCGCTGCACACCACTCAAACCGGTGGCACACCTTACGGTGCAAGCAGCACTGGAGAGAGCGCTTCATTAAGCAAAGAAGAAATTGAGTTGGCGAAAAACCTAGGCAAACGCGTAGCGCGCATCGCTATTAACCAAAAGGGAATGCCTCAATGATGTATATGTCAGAGAGACCGATGTCTCCCAAAACCAAGCTATTTCGCTACCTTGCTTTAACGGGCAATTTGTCGCTTTTATTCTGGGTGGTTGCTTGGCAGATGACACTTTCACCGCACCCTCACCTCAGTAATGTAACACTGGCGATTGCTTGGGCTATACCGCTGTTACTACCATTACCGGGAATATTATCGGGCAAACCTTATACGCATGCTTGGGCGAATTTCGTCTTAATGCTCTACTTCCTACACGCGTTAACTATTATGTATGTAGACGGTGGAGAGCGCTTGTTAGCCGCTGTAGAACTGCTTTCGACGACTCTAGGCTTCGCGGGCAATATATTATTTACCCGTTTTAGAGCCAAAGAGTTAGGCATCAAGCTGAAGCGCCTTTCCGAAGTAGAAAAGAAAGAGAAAGCTAAATTCGAGCAATAATATTGATTCGATGCTCTAGATCTGACATGGCAACAGATAAACAAAAAGCCCTGCGAGATTTCTCTTGCAGGGCTTTTTTCGTGATTTCATATCAATCTGTCATGTCGGTAGACGATTACGAGCGAACCCATTCGTATACTAAGCTTGGCTTAGCGTGCACTGGCGCTGTGACTGGTAGCGCTTCCTCATCAGATTCACCTAGCGTCACCTCAGTTGTATTTGTTAGCTCAGCACCTGTAGATAACTCACTACCTTTCATCACTTGAACGCTTGGGGTAGTTTCATTGCCCATCGCATCAGTAACAACAGCAGAGTCATCGCCTACAGACATAATGTTATCTTGCGCTTCAAATTCTGGGCTCACTTCAGGTTCGATATAAGACTCTTCAACCTTCGCGACTTGGCGAATGCTTTCAACTTCTTGTTCAAACTCTTGTTGGGTCGATAACAAATGAATTCGGAACGTCACTTCATTGTTTTGAATTTGTAGAATATCTAAGCTTGCCACCGAGTTTAGACGCTTCAGTGCATTCTCCAATTGGAAGAAGTCTTGCGCGTTATTCAGGCTGATAAACTGCGTTAAGATTGATTCCGAAGATTCACTCGCAACCGTTACTGCACTCTTACTCGCGTAGTAGTTACTGATTTGGTCAACAAGCTTCTTAGAAGTCGTCACGCTGTTGCCCGATACCGAACCACTCACAGGCGATTTTGGCGCGCTCGTTAGTTGGTTTGGTTTTTGATCATACAAAGTCCAGCGTAATCCAGAAGACTGTGCCTTAATCACCAAAACAGCATCAACAGGGTAACGTTGACTCGCGTTGCTAATCGGTGTTACAAAGCTGCCCCACAAATCCGAGGTGGCCACTCCCGTAACATCATCAAAATCACCAACAGGAAACATCAAAGGCAAACCGCGCTCTTTTGCATTGGCTTGTAAGCCTACAGCTAACAGTGAGTTGGAGTGTTCCCAGACAATGTTCTTGTCGTAGTTACTCTCTTCTACCAGCCAAACAAGAATATTTGAGCGAGTATCAGGCCAGTACGGTAATTGCGCTTGAGACAGTAGTGAACGAATTTGAGCACCATTAAAACGCATACGCAATGTTGATTGGTCATTGCTTTCGCCAAAACTCATTTGAGACATGTACTGCGCACTCTTACGCATCGCCTTTTGAATCGTCTCATTCGACGCGACATCAGTTTGGCCAGTCGCACGTATCAATACCTGCTCCATGCCAGTATTTCTTGCCACTTGTTCTGGTTGTTTGTCTTCAGCGTTAATCGCAACTTCAGCACTAAAGATATCTACTTGAGTTAAGGCATAACTCGGAGAGGCTAATAGTCCCATCAACAACAATGCTATGTAGCGCATATTGATCCTAATATTCAAAGCTTGTGCCTTGATGATAAGCAACTATGGATTGAGGGGCAAGGTCGTTAGCACCCACTGTGTTTAATAACCACAAAATATCACCTGACCATGATAAATCGTTCACTTGTAAACTGAATTTTTCTTATTTTGATAGAGATAAACATAACTAATATAAATAAATTTGATCTATCTGACATAGCAACCGATTGCCAAGTGATAGAATCCCGCGAATTTTATTTTTCGCTTTTCATATAACGACCATTTTTAAGGACATAACATGAAAAATGCTCTGCAAGGTGCGCAAATGCTATTTGTCGCTTTTGGTGCACTTGTACTGGTGCCCCTGCTGACAGGCCTTGATCCCAACGTAGCGCTCTTTGGTGCAGGTATCGGTACCCTTTTATTCCAACTTATTACACGCCGTTCAGTACCTATTTTCCTTGCGTCTTCTTTTGCATTCATCGCACCTATCATGTTTGGCATTCAAACTTGGGGTGTAGGTGCAACCATGGGCGGCCTTATGGCGGCAGGTGTTGTGTATGTATTAATGGGTGCCTTAATTAAGGTACGTGGTGTAGCCTTTATCCACAAACTACTTCCACCAGTCGTAGTTGGCCCTGTAATCATGGTGATCGGCTTAGGTCTTGCGCCTGTTGCGGTAAACATGGCGCTAGGTAAAACAGGCGATGGTGCGGTTCAACTTATTGATGCAGACGCAGCATTATGGATTTCATCGATATCATTACTTGTGACGATTGTCATCAGTGTTTTCTCGAAAGGCTTTCTTAAGCTGCTGCCGATCTTCGGCGGTATTGTGGCTGGTTATGTAACGAGCTTAGTTTACGGTGTCGTTGATTTTACCCCTGTCGCTCAGGCCGCTTGGTTAGCTCTACCTAACTTCACAGCACCAGAGTTCAACATCAACGCTATCTTCTTTATGGTATTTGTAGCAATTGCACCTGCTGTTGAACACGTAGGCGACATGCTTGCTATTTCGAATGTAACCGGTAAAGACTACCTTAAGAAGCCAGGTTTACACCGCACAATAACTGGTGACGGCGTGGCAACGATTGCTGCTTCTATGTTGGGTGCTCCACCAAATACAACCTACAGTGAAGTAACGGGGGCTGTAATGCTGACCAAAGCATTCAATCCAGTGATCATGACTTGGGCAGCAGTAACAGCGATTGTTCTAGCATTAGTAGGTAAGCTAGGCGCACTACTTCAAACGATTCCAGTTCCTGTTATGGGCGGCATCATGATTCTTCTGTTTGGTTCTATCGCAACCGTAGGCTTGAATACTTTAATTCAGAACAAAGTCGACCTACACAAATCACGTAACCTTGTGATTGTCGGCATTACTTTAGTCTTCGGTATTGGCGGCATGGCATTTGGCATCGGCGACTTTAGTCTGCAAGGCGTAAGCTTATGCGGTATCGTTGCTATTCTACTGAACCTAGTCCTTCCTGAAGAGCTAGGCGACAACACCGTAGTAGATAAAGCCCAAATCGACTAACTGCAAGTCAACAAACTGTAGAGGCTTGTGAGCCTCAATTAAGAGCATCACAAGCTAGCAAGATCAAAAAAGGGAGAGCATCGAATGCTCTCCCTTTTTATTAATACGGCTAATTCAGCGAGTTAAGAAACGGTTTAGCGTAACTTAAGCTGAAACCGAATTACTTAGTACCGAAGATCTTATCACCAGCATCGCCAAGACCAGGAACAATGTAGCCCTTGTCGTTTAGCTTCTCATCGATTGCAGCAGTGTAAAGCTCAACATCTGGGTGCGCTTTTTCTAGTGCAGCGATACCTTCAGGGGCAGCAACAAGTACCAGTACTTTAAATACTTTACAGCCTTGCTCTTTTAGAAGGTCAAGAGTTGCAATCATAGAACCGCCAGTTGCTAACATTGGATCAACCACTAGAGCAATACGCTCATCAATGTTAGATGCTAGCTTGTTGAAGTATGGTACAGGCTCTAATGTTTCTTCGTCACGGTAGATACCTACGACACTGATTCGAGCACTTGGCATATGCTCTAAAACACCATCCATCATGCCTAGACCTGCACGTAGGATTGGCACTACTGTTACCTTTTTACCTTTAATTTGGTCAACTTCTACTGGGCCGTTCCAACCATCAATAGTTACACGTTCAGTTTCAAAGTCTGATGTCGCTTCGTATGTTAGAAGGCTACCCACTTCTGTCGCTAGCTCACGAAAACGCTTAGTACTAATGTCACCTTCACGCATCAGGCCAATTTTATGTTTTACTAGCGGGTGTTTCACTTCAACAACTTTCATTTCCAACTCCGGCAATATTTAAACAAACCTGTAGATTATACACGAACTGTGGGGTTATTTCAGAATCTTTATTCTAATAAAAAAAACCGCGCAAACGTTTGCTCTTCATAATCAAGCCCTGTTAGAATAGCGCCGTTTTCACATCCAACTTAAGTTCGAGGACTATCCCGTGAGTGGTAATACTTCTTCTCTAAGCTACAAAGACGCTGGTGTTGATATCGATGCAGGTAATGCACTAGTAGACCGTATTAAAGGTGCTGTTAAACGCACTCGTCGCCCTGAAGTAATGGGCGGTATTGGTGGCTTTGGCGCCCTATGTGAACTTCCAACGAAATACAAAGAGCCGGTACTTGTTTCAGGTACTGATGGTGTTGGTACTAAACTTCGCCTTGCTTTGGATCTGAAAAAACACGACACCATTGGTATCGACCTAGTGGCAATGTGTGTGAACGACTTAATCGTTCAAGGTGGTGAGCCGCTATTCTTCCTAGACTACTACGCAACAGGTAAGCTAGATGTAGATACAGCAACAGATGTTGTTTCTGGTATTGCTGAAGGCTGTGTTCAAGCAGGTTGTGCACTCATCGGCGGTGAAACTGCTGAAATGCCAGGTATGTACGAAGGCGACGACTACGATGTAGCCGGCTTCTGTGTTGGTGTTGTAGAAAAAGCTGACATCATCGACGGTACTAAAGTAGCTGCAGGCGACGCACTTATCGCTGTTGGCTCAAGTAGTCCACACTCAAATGGTTACTCTTTGATTCGTAAAGTTCTAGAAGTTTCTGGTGCTGATAAGAGTGAAGAGCTAGAAGGTCGCACTATCGGTGAACACCTACTAGAACCGACTAAGATTTACATCAAATCGGCACTTAAGATGATTGCAGAGCATGACATTCATGCTATCTCGCACATCACAGGTGGTGGTTTCTGGGAAAACATCCCACGCGTACTTCCTGAAGGTACTAAAGCAGTGATTGATGGCAAGAGCTGGGAATGGCCTGCTATCTTCAACTGGTTACAAGAGAAAGGTAACGTGGAGACATTTGAAATGTACCGCACTTTCAACTGTGGTGTAGGCCTAGTTGTTGCTCTACCTAAAGATCAAGCAGACGCTGCGGTTGAACTGCTGAAAGCCGAAGGCGAAAACG
Organism: Vibrio sp. 1F253; assembly: GCF_041439295.1. Classification (NCBI taxonomy): domain Bacteria; kingdom Pseudomonadati; phylum Pseudomonadota; class Gammaproteobacteria; order Vibrionales; family Vibrionaceae; genus Vibrio; species Vibrio sp. 1F253. Next base: position 19,979 of record NZ_JBGONU010000007.1, read on the forward strand.
CTTGGGTTATCGGTGAGATCGCAAACGCTGAAGCTGGCGAAGAGCAAGTTGAAATCAAATAAGTGATATGCTCACTTACTTAGTTAATCAATGAGGACCTTATGGTCCTCATTTTGCTATTTGGCCCACAGAAAACCTTAGTTTATGTAGGTACATTGTAAACAGTTCAGTTAATCAATCGCATGACCCACTCTATGAAAAACAGCCATTCTATGAATAACAGTCACTCTAAGAAAAACATCGTCGTTTTAGTTTCAGGAAGCGGAAGTAACTTGCAAGCAATTTTGGACGCCTGCGATAGCAATATGATTGATGCTTCAGTTAAAGCTGTCTTCTCAAACAAAGCAGAGGCTTTTGGTCTAGAGAGAGCAAAATCAGCAGGTGTTGACGCACATTCTGTGAACCCAAAAAACTATGGTTCACGTGAAGAGTTCGATCATGAATTGATGATTCAGATCGATGCTTACCAACCCGATTTAATCGTACTTGCGGGATACATGCGTATCTTGAGTTCAGAATTTGTTCGTCACTATGCCGGTAAAATGGTCAACATCCACCCTTCCCTGTTACCTAAATACCCAGGCCTACACACCCACCAGCGTGCCATTGATGCACAAGACAAAGAGCACGGTACAAGCGTCCACTTTGTTACCGAAGAACTTGATGGTGGCCCTGTAATCTTGCAAGCCAAGGTGCCGGTATTTGAAGATGATGATGCTGACATGTTAGCAAGCCGAGTACTGACTCAAGAGCACTGTATTTACCCGATGGTTTGTAAATGGTTTGCTGAAGATCGTTTATCGATGGTAAACGGGAGGGCTGTCTTAGACGGTGAAACATTAGGTACACACGGTTACGCAGAAGAGTAATTAATAAGGTTGTTCTCCCAGAGTAAATCACGGAAGAATAAGCCTTAAAAAACAGAAAACAAAAAGGCCGCTCACTGACTTATTAGTACAGTAAGCGGCCTTTTTTAATCAGGACAAATAATAGTATCGACTAGATTAGCTCAATGGTTCAGTAGGCGCTTGGCTTGCCACCTTCTTCGGAGCATAAGCGACATCTTCCAACGCTTGGTGGTTGTTGCCAATTAACTCTCCAAAATGAAACAGCGCGTATTCACCCGGCTTCATTCTAAACCACTCTTCATTGTCTGTTAGAGGCTGAGTTGCGACGACGGTTACCACATCATTAGGCGTGGTCTCTTCTTGGAAGTTAATCTCAACATCTTCATCAATCAGGCTCGCGTTACCAAAAGGAGCTCGTCTTGTTATCCAGTATAAATGGTTCGTACAGTAGTTCATCACGTACTCACCGTCACTGAGCAACATATTGAAAACACCTTTCTCTCGTAACTGGTCACAGCACTCAGCGACAAAGCGAAACATACCTTCCATATCTTGAGGAGGTTCAGGAAAACGGTCTTCAAGTTGTTTCAACAACCAGCAGAAAGAGAGTTCGCTGTCCGTCTCACCGACAGGTCTGAATCGACCACTAATCAGATCATCATAATCCGTTAGTTGACCATTGTGAGCAAAGGTCCAGTATCGTCCCCAAAGCTCACGAGTGAAAGGGTGAGTATTTTCTAGATTAACGCCACCGCGGTTAGCTTGACGGATATGACTGACAACAGCTTGGCTCTTAATTGGGTAGTTTTGAACCAGCTCAGCGATCTTTGATTCACAACTAGGATTAGGGTCTTTAAATGTACGAAAACCCTTCCCCTCATAGAAAGTAATACCCCAGCCATCACGATGTGGACCAGTGTTGCCTCCACGCTGCATAAGGCCAGTAAAGCTAAAACAAATATCAGTTGGCACATTCGCGCTCATACCGAGCAATTCACACATGGTTTAATCTACTCCCTATTTAAACCAATGGAGCCACAAACCTAGGCTCCAAATGTCTGTAAAACTATTATTCCATTTCTTTTTCAACAAGCTGAATCACAATGTGGATGATCTTAATGTGGATCTCTTGGATGCGATCAGCGTAGCCAAAGTGTGGGACTCGGATTTCGATATCAGCACAACCTGCCATTTTACCGCCATCTTTACCGGTCAGCGCAATGGTTTTCATCCCTTTAGCTTGAGCAGCTTCAATCGCTTTTAGGATGTTGCCAGAGTTACCTGAAGTCGACAAACCAAACAACACATCGCCTTTACGACCCACGGCTTCTACATAACGAGAAAATACGTGGTCGTAGCCAAAGTCGTTACTCACGCAAGACAGGTGACTCGGATCTGAAATCGCAATACCAGCAAAACCTGGACGATTTTCACGGTATCGGCCTGTTAGCTCTTCCGCGAAATGCATTGCATCACAGTGTGAACCACCGTTACCACAAGAAAGCACTTTGCCTTCTTGCTTGAATGAATCTGCAATCATTTTTGCAGCAGCTTCAATTTGAGCAATGTTATGGTCATCACTCAAGAACTTGTTCAGAACGTCAGCAGCTTCGTTCAATTCACTTTTGATTAGGTCTTGGTACATTTGGCTTATCTCTTATGTTTTTTGACGCAACTTAAAGTGCGTGAAATGAGAATTGAGGGTTTTCCCCTCTTTATCACTGAGTTTACCCACAAACATGAAATAGTGTCGACACTTAAGCCCAAAGATTGCCATCTTAATTAACCTCTCACTGTCGATCCGCCCAAATATTCACCACCAACCTCTCACAATTAGAACTTTAACTCTATTGAGATCACTTTTTATTCACTTTGGAGTTTTACAAATATTTAATATTTTGTTTACACTTGACTGGTTAGACCTCTTACCTAAACTTAATAACAATAAGTGATCTCTGAAAAGGAAATCGATCATGAACATATTGCTCTCCCTACTCGGCATGACAGCCATCTTAGGCGTCTGTCTTTACCATAGAGTTAGTCTGGTCCGTGCGTTAATTGTGTTAACCGGCGCAATGGTAGCATTAACACTGCTTGGCGGCGTGGCTGTTACTGGCTGGCTTTGCTACCTGTTAGCGGTTGCGATCTTTGCTGTACCTACCATTCGCCAGACCCTGATTAGTCAAAAAGCACTTTCTTTGTTTAAGAAGGTTCTACCAGCAATGTCTCAGACGGAAAAAGAGGCATTGGAAGCAGGCACAGTATGGTGGGAAGCAGAGCTGTTCAAAGGCAAGCCTGAGTGGAAGAAGCTTCAAAACATTGCGGATCCGAAACTTTCTGAGGCGGAACAAGCGTTTTTAGATGGCCCAGTCAATACAGTGTGTGAAATGGTCAATGATTACCAAGTAACACATGAGCTTGCTGATTTACCACCAGAAGTTTGGCAGTACCTAAAAGACCATAAATTCTTCGCCATGATCATCAAGAAAAAATACGGCGGTTTAGAATTCTCAGCTTACGCTCAGTCGTTAGTTCTACAGAAGCTAACGGGTGTTTCTAGCGTATTATCCTCAACCGTTGGCGTCCCTAATTCGTTAGGTCCCGGTGAGCTATTGCAACACTATGGTACAGAAGAACAAAGAAACCACTACCTACCTCGCCTAGCCGAAGGTAAAGAGATCCCTTGTTTTGCCTTAACTAGCCCAGAAGCCGGCTCAGATGCTGGCTCAATTCCAGATTACGGCGTGGTGTGTAAGGGTGAATGGCAAGGCGAAGAAGTATTGGGCATGCGCCTAACTTGGAACAAACGTTACATCACTCTAGCGCCTGTTGCGACCGTTTTAGGCTTAGCCTTTAAACTGAGAGACCCAGAAGGTCTGCTTGGTGACAAGCAAGACCTTGGCATCACCTGTGCCCTTATCCCTACCGATTTGAAAGGCGTAGAGATTGGTAACCGTCACTTCCCACTCAACGTGCCTTTCCAAAATGGTCCGACTCAAGGTGATGACATCTTCGTGCCTATCGATTTCATCATCGGCGGCCAGAAAATGGCAGGACAAGGCTGGCGTATGTTGGTTGAATGTCTGTCGGTTGGTCGTGGTATCACACTGCCTTCAAACTCAACCGGTGGTATTAAATCTGCAGCATTAGCAACTGGTGCTTACGCTCGTATTCGTCGTCAATTCAAACAACCCATTGGTCGCATGGAAGGGGTTGAAGAGCCACTGGCACGTCTAGCAGGTAACGCCTATGTAATGGATGCAGCAAGTAACCTGACGGTTGCGGGTATCGATCTTGGTGAAAAGCCTTCGGTTATCTCAGCAATCGTGAAGTACCACTGTACTCACCGTGGCCAACGCAGCATCATCGATGCGATGGATATCGTCGGCGGTAAAGGCATTTGCTTAGGCCCATCGAACTTCCTCGCTCGTGGTTACCAAGGCTCACCAATTGCAATTACGGTTGAAGGCGCAAACATCCTGACTCGTTCAATGATCATCTATGGTCAAGGCGCGATTCGCTGCCACCCTTATGTTCTGAACGAAATGGAAGCGGCTTATTCGGAAAGCAGCGATGCACTTGATAAGTTTGATTCAGCATTAGCAGGACACGTTAGCTTCACTATGAGTAACCTAGTCCGCAGCTTGTGGTTTGGTTTAACCGACGGTCGTGGTTCAGATGCTCCAACACCATCCAATAAAACGGATAAGCAGACACAGCGTTACTACCAACAGCTGAACCGCTACAGTGCTAACCTAGCGCTACTGTCTGATATTTCAATGGCTGTATTAGGCGGCTCACTGAAACGCAGAGAGCGCCTATCAGCAAGACTAGGGGATATCCTGAGTCAACTCTACCTAGGTTCAGCAACACTTAAGCGCTTTGAAAGCGAAGGTAGCCATGCTGAAGATCTCCCATTAGTCCATTGGGGTATGCAAGACAGCTTGCGTCAAACTGAAGTCGCGATTGATGAGTTCTTGGCGAATTTCCCTAACCCTGTGATTGGTCGACTACTTCGCGTTGTGTTAATGCCATTTGGCCGTATCCGTCGTGCACCAAACGATAAACTGGATAGCCAAGTCGCGCACATCCTACAAACACCAAGCGAAACACGCTCTCGTATCGGCCGTGGCCAATACTTGGAAGCAACGGAATACAACCCTGTAGGCAAGATTGAAAAAGCGCTAGAAGTGATTCTTCAAGCTGAACCTCTGTTTGATAAGGTTTGTAAAGAAACACATCAAAAACGTGCTTTCTTACGACTCGACCTTGTCGCTCAGCTGGGACTTGAGAAAGGTATCTTAACGCAAGAAGAAGCAAATCTTCTGATTAGCGCTGAGGAACATAGACTGTACACAATTAACGTTGATGACTTCTCACCAGAGGAGCTTGCAGCAAAGACTCAGTACCCAGAACAATCGATTGATAACGTCGCTTAAGGTCAGAGACAGAAACAAAAACGGGACTCCTATGAGTCCCGTTTTTTTATTCATCACTTCATTGTCACAAATTTTAATGCTTACTCTCTCGAGGCTTGCTCTATCTAAGTTTAGTCTCTCGAGGTTTGTTGTCCCGAGGTTTACTCACTCAAGACAACAACCTCAAGACAACTCTAGGAATGCAGACGAGTTACTTAGGTGCCTTGAGCTGCATCTCGGGTAACGCTCTCTTCTTCGCTGTGATTTTACGTATTACAAACCAAATCAGTAAGCCCAATAAAATCGCAGCCACATTACCTACCGCTATAATCATTATGCTGCGCTGCCTGTCATCTTCTCTTTTTTGAAGAATCATTAATTTTTCAGCAATACGTTTCTGCTCAGCAAGAGCTTCCTCTTGAAGACGTCGAGATTCTGCTAGGTCTATCTCTTGAACAACGCTGTACGACTGCTCGGTAATCGGGAAGATCAGTGGACGCTGGCTTGACGCATCGGTGGCATAAACTATCCCCGACCAAGTGTAAATTCCCAAATCATCATTATAAGGCAACGATAAAGATACTTTCATCGCATCCGCTTCGGCTTGGCCTTGCTTATACATCACATACCCGTCAGGGGCTTTATACTCAACGTGAGCTGCTAACGAGCTCGGTGCAATCATACCTGGTTCGCCAGATGCCACTACAGTATGAGATAAACCTTCTTTGCGAGACTGAATGAAGGTGGTGGTGATTGGCGTTGGATAAACCAAGACCTCTTGCTCTTGTGCTCGCAGGAACACACCATTACCAGAAGTAATTCGAGCTCGATATTTACCAGGCTCAATGTCCATTGGTAACGACACCGTGAACACACCATCTCCCGCTTTTTCGTCAAGATCAACGCCATCATCGGCAAACTCCCCCATCACTACCGGAATTGGTCGCGCTTCTCTCACTAACGATTCTTCATTTTCAACAAACTTAGTAAAAGTAACCTTAAGTTTTACTCTGTCGAGAAAGTCCCGCAACACAAGCGGCTTACCGTCTGAAGTCAAACGGGCAGTAAATTTTATGTGTTCTGTTTGATACAGCTTATCCGGAAAATCATTGGCGTCTAAAACCAGATGAGATAAGAGTTTGATATTATTTTTAGGTGATACTTTACCTACCGCTTGCCAAGGACCCGGCATCGGATTGTCGATAGAGATAATATCCATTGACGATTCTTGGTACCAACGGACATTATCACCGTGACGCAAAGCATGATACTTCTTGCCATCAGGACGAACCAAGACGACGGGTTTAGAATTATCGGCTCGATAGATCACAAAAGTAACTTGCTCGATACTGGGATCAACTCGAAAGCGATTATCCAATAAACTCATTACAGATTCTGTTGCTGCGTGTAAGCCAAAGCTCAACAGCAATAAACAACCTGTAGCCAATACCCTTAACATACTTTCTCCCTACTGACGCCAGAGGCAGCTTCCGCTTTTCTCGACGAGGTCTAAACGACTTTGATGCGCTTCTACTTCATCGGCCGTAGCTCGCAAAACCTTTAGGGATTTTCGACCACTTTCTGCTCTTCGTATGCTTTCGCCTTCACCTTCTTGTTGGCCAGCGTTAAATTGCAGCGAAGTTTGCCCACCTGTCATCAATAAGTAGACGTCAGCTAGAATCTCCGCATCGAGCAATGCGCCGTGAAGAGTACGGTGTGAGTTATCAATACCATAACGGTCACATAAGATATCTAGATTGTTTCTTTTCCCTGGGAATATCTTCTTCGCCATCGCCAAGGTATCGGTAACTTTACAGTAGTCATCCGTTTTACCTATCGCAGGGTTAAGTTTCTCAAACTCATAATCCATAAAGCCCGTATCGAAGGGCGCGTTATGAGCCACCAGCTCCGCACCTTTAATAAAGTCGAGAAACTCTTTATGTATGTCTTGGTATTCTGGTTTATCAATCAAGAATTCATCGGTAATACCGTGAACGCCAATTGCCTCTTCTTGAATCGCACGATCGGGCTTGATATAGACGTGAAAGTGACGCCCAGTCAGCCTACGGTTGATGATCTCTACTGCACCAATTTCAACGATGCGATGTCCCATATAGTGGGGGCCACCCTCTGTATTCATACCGGTGGTTTCGGTATCGAGTACAACGATGCGTTTGTTTTCATTCGAACTGTTTTTTTCGTTCGTGCTTTGTTCTGGAGTGCTACTGGTATTCATAAGGATAACTGTGTCAGACTATGCCGATAATGTGCTTGAGGTAATAGTATCAAATCATGACGAAACAAGTTGAAATTTTCACTGATGGTTCTTGTTTAGGCAACCCAGGTCCTGGCGGCTACGGCATCGTACTTCGCTACAAAAAAGTAGAGAAGACGTTAGCCGAAGGTTTCACCTTAACCACCAATAACCGCATGGAAATGCTCGCCGCTGTTGTGGCTCTCCAAGCCCTCAAAGAGCCTTGCTCTGTCATTCTGACCACAGATAGCCAATACGTGCGTCAAGGTATCACCCAGTGGATTCACAACTGGAAAAAGCGCGATTGGAAAACAGCCGATAAAAAGCCCGTTAAAAACGCAGACCTGTGGCAAAGACTCGACAAAGAGACGGCGCGCCATAGCGTTGATTGGCGCTGGGTTAAGGGGCACGCGGGGCACCGAGAAAATGAAATGTGTGATGATTTAGCTCGAAGTGCAGCTGAAAACCCGACCCAAGAAGATACGGGCTATCAGCCAAGCTGATCATTTTCTTAAAGGAAATGTCAGTATCTAAAACAGATATAGCAATGGAAAGCCGACTATGAGTCGGCTTTTTCTGCTTTTAACGGATACGAAGTTTTAGCGGAGTCCAAGGTGCGACGCGTATTGGTTCTAAAACTGGCTCCTACAGGAGAGAAGCGTCGCTTAAGGTGCCAATGTGGCTTGATAGGCTTAAGTGGATAAGTACGTTTACGAGCAACAATAAAGTATTGGCTACCAGCGAACGATGCGCAGCTGCCTAAGCTGTTCTCCAACCACGTCCACATCGCTTGGTATTTACTCATAGGGAACAACGCGTAGGTGTCACAATGAATCACTTCATAATTAAGTACGCCTAGCCAATCTTTAATTCGGTTTGGCGTATACATACGCCCACTCCATGGCAAGCTGTTCTTTCGCCAAGGCATCAAACTGGCAAGCCCAGTCACACTAAAAGGGTTAAAGCCGGTGATAATAATATAGCCATCGTCCATCATTACTCGGTCGACTTCTCTCAATAGCCGGTGTGGGTCGTTGCTATAATCTAACTGATGACTCAGCACCACAACATCAAAGCTTTTCTCTAAAAAGGGTAAATTATAACCATCTGCTATCACATTATGTAATGGGTTCTGGATATCTAGGTTTACTTGATGTTGAATGTTGCATGTGCAGCTAGAAATCTCACTGCTGAGGCCACCAAGTTTGAGCATATGGTAACCAAATAGTTTTGGGCACCACTCATCGAGTCGAGTTTGAATAGATTCTCTCAACCAGTCCCCATTGTGCAATTGTGCCCAAGTATAAGGACGCTCAAACTTCTTTCTGCTACGTGCTGGCTTCATCAATAATCTGTCTCACTTATTCTGTCTCACTAAAAGTGACTGGAGAACCAATAATGTTACATATCAAAAGCATACCTGCATTTAACGACAATTACATCTGGCTGATTCAAAATAGCGATCGCCGTTGTGCTGTTGTCGACCCTGGTGATGCAGCTCCAGTATTAGAGTACTTAGCACACCATGAGCTAACTTTAGATGCAATCTTGATTACGCACCACCACCACGATCACATTGGTGGCGTGCCAGAGTTGGTAAGACAATTCCCTGGCGTGGATGTCGTTGGCCCCAAAAATGAACCTATCCCGACCTTAACGCATCCCGTTGATGACGGTGACCAATTAGAGCTGTTTGGCGAAGTATTCCTCGTGCTAGGGCTTAGTGGGCACACCGCTGGGCACATTGGTTATGTTGGTGATGCCAAACTGTTTTGTGGCGATGTACTGTTTTCAGCTGGTTGTGGGCGAATCATGGAAGGCACACCACAGCAGATGTTTGATGCATTGAACAAGATCACAGCACTCCCACAAGAAACCGAGGTTTACTGTGCTCATGAATACACGGCAGCCAATATCGCTTTTGCACTGGCTGTTGAGCCTGACAACCAACATTTGCAACAATACCGCGACCAAGTGAATCGGCTTCGAGCCCAAAATAAGTCGACCATCCCCACAAATTTAAGACAAGAAAAGTTTATTAACCCCTTCTTACGCTACACAGAACCAAGTGTAGTGAAATCAGTATCTAATCGTACTGAGCAGACCGATCCTTTATCGGTTTTTACCGCTTTACGTGCGTGGAAGAACGAATTTTAACAAATACAGGCTTGTCACTCATAGGGAGTGGCAAGTATTATCATCGGCCGTTTATTAAAAAGGCTGTAACATGCGAGTTAAGTACAGCTGGGCTTTGGTACTACTACTTTCTGGTTGCCAATTAACTCAGTCAGAGAATCCAGACCAAGCTTCCGAGCAAACCAACACCTCCCCTACTAAAGAAGTTTCTCAAGCGAACGTTTCATCGGGAGCGATCCAAGAACAACCAAAAGTTGAAACACCCGTCGTTACTCCACAAACACAGCAAGATGTTTGGAAACGTATTGCGATGCAACTTGAAATGGAAGTGCCGGACCAAAAGAAAGTCGACTACTACCGCACTTGGTACCTCAAGCACCCTGGTCATCTAAAAACTGTATCAAAACGCGCTGAACCTTTCCTTTACTTGATCACAACTAAGATTGAAGAAAGAGACTTGCCTTTAGAGCTGGCCCTGTTGCCCGTCGTTGAAAGCTCGTTTGATGCATTTGCTTATTCTCACGGTAGCGCTGCTGGACTATGGCAGTTCATTTCGGGTACTGGCAAAGCTTACGGACTAGAACAAAACTTCTGGTACGATGGCCGCCGTGACGTAGCCGCTTCAACCGACGCTGCATTGGATTTCTTAACCGACCTGAACAAACGTTTTGATGGGAACTGGCAACACGCAATCGCTGCCTACAACAGTGGCGGTGGTCGTGTGAACAGCGCAATCCGTAAGAACAAGAAGCTGGGTAAGCCAATCGACTTCTTCTCTCTAGACTTACCAAAAGAGACCAGCAGCTATGTACCTAAGCTACTTGCACTGGCCGACGTGATTGCCAACCAAGAAAAGTATGGCATCGATATCCCTGCGATCCCGAACAAGGCAGTACTGACTCTGGTTAACCCAAATGAACAACTTGATTTAGCCATTGCCGCAAGCTACGCCGACATTCCTGTCAAAGAGCTGCAAGGCTACAACCCGGCTTATAACCAGTGGGCAACGGCACCAGAGAAACACCAACAATTATTGCTTCCTCTAAGCTCTGTTGAGAAGTTCAACAAAGAAGTGGCAGCCAATAAAGGCAAAGGCATGAAGTTGGTGCGCTATAAAGTGCAATCTGGCGATAGCATCAGCGTACTGGCGAGTAAATACAACACCACCAGCAAAGTGATCCGCTCTGCAAACGGTTTGAGCAACAATAATATTCGTGTTGGTCAGCACCTATTTATTCCAACATCAACCAAAGACGATAAGACATACGCACTAAGCGCTTCAAATCGCCTAGCAAGCACACAGTCAAAGAGTCGTGGTCAATATAAGCTTAGCCATACCGTAAAAAGTGGTGATAGCCTATGGACGATTGCGCGCGCAAATAAGGTATCTCACCAATCACTGGCTAAGTGGAATGGCATGGGACCACGTGACACTCTTAGAATTGGTCAAGAACTGGTCATTTGGAAGAATAGTTCAGACGGTGCCATCATCCGAACTGTCTTTTATAACGTAAGATCAGGTGACACAGTCAGCGGTATTGCATCAAAGTTCAAAGTAAAAAGCGCAGATGTTGTAAAATGGAACGCTTTGCAGAACAAGAAATACCTACAGCCAGGACAAAAACTGAAGCTGTATGTTGATGTAACTAAGGTAAGTGTATGAACCCGTCAAGTAACCCACTCGTCATGCTGTTGGATATATTCCGTTCACCAACAGCGTGTTTCTTAGCGCTTTATCAACGAAGTGCTTGGGGATGGCAACCCTACGTCGTATTAATGCTCAGCCCATTCTTATTTTGGGGAGCCTATTTTTCGAATGTAGATTTTGCATGGTTAAGCGCTGAGTTGTCACAGCAACTGGCTCAAACAAACCCTGACCAATTGGCGTTACTTGACAGTAATACTCTACTCGCGAGTGAAATCATCAGTGATGTATTCGGCCGTACGTTAACCATCATTCTGTTGGCATTTTGGTTTAACTTAGCAACAAAGCCAAGCCAACACCAACATAGCTTTTGGCGATGGTTTGCAGCCGCATCGGTAGTGATATTCCCTGCCGTTCTAGGCGATGTAGCAAGCTACGCAAGCCTGATACTCAAGCACGGGCATGTGATGAGCTACGCGGCCGACTTGAACAGCTTAAACGGCTTAATCAAGTTGCCACTAACCAATGATTGGTCGCAATTTGCCAGCTCATTACCACTCTTGTTGCCTTGGTACATTGTATTGGGTTATGCAGCAGTATTAACTTGGACGGAGTTTGAGCGTGGTCAGGCACTGGTCATCTCTGGTTTGCCATGGGTTGGCTATTACCTAATCTGGGCTCTCTACATTTTAATCTTTTAAGCTGAATAGATAAAAACAAGGCTAGCGAAAATTCACTAGCCTATTTATTCCCCTGCTTATTACCCAAAGTAACCACAGTGTGAATGGTGAATAGCTAAGATCCAATGACTAATAGGCTAATAGGCTAGATAGTTTCTTCTATTTAGCCTTAAAGGTCACTCGCATAGGGTTATGATCAGAGGCGTCCGTAATGGGCGCCTTTGCTTTGTCTACTTCTAACCCTCGATAGAACACATGATCGAGCACCAACCCTGTCATAAACTGTGTACGGTTATCTGGTTCAAAAGCAACTTCCGTCAAACCTACCTGTTCCAACGCATCTTTCAATACAGCAAAGCGAGCTTCACTCCAACTGTTAAAATCCCCAGCAAAAATAACAGGCCCACGATACTTTTGGAGATTGTCGGTTAAGCTCTTGAGCTGAGCCTCATAATCTTCCGTACCAAAGGTAAAGTTCACCGCATGGATATTAATCACAGCCAGTTCTTCGCCATTACTTAGCAGATAGCGAGACCAAAGTGCAGATTTAGGTAATTGAAGCCAAGGTTCTTCATGAGTATAAGCACAAGCTTCAATCGGTAGATGCGTCGCTAGGTTGAGTACGCCTGCACTTTGTTCAAAAGCTTCAAATGCATTCACTCGAGTACTTCCCCATTGACCACTCGTTACCCATTGGCGAAGCCCTTCTGTCATACTCGCTTCTTGCAGCAAAACTAAATCGCTACCGGCTGACAGCTGATTTAACTCACTTTGCCAATTATTTCGGTTTTGCTTATAGATATTCCACACGGTAATGTCTAGGCCATCAGACACATCAATCGCTTTCGGGGCTGAGTTTTGGTAGCAGCTGTAGATATCGTTGCTAGTATTTTGAGAAGAAGTGATCAAATTGGGTTTATTCGGGATCACGAAGATAATATGAAAGCTAACAACAGCAAGCGTTATCAATAGCGTGATAACAATGATGGTTTTCTTAAACATACAGCACCCTACCAGAAATGAAAAAGGAGCGATAAACGCTCCTTTTAAGGTAATAGTTTTTTTATACGGCGTCTTCGTCTTCTTCGCCAGTACGAATACGTACCACACGTTCAACTTCAGTAATGAAGATCTTACCGTCACCAATTTTACCTGTTTGAGCCGTTTCGATAATGGTATCAACACATTGGTCAGCCACTTCGTCGGTCACAACAATTTCCAATTTCACTTTAGGTAAAAAATCGACCATGTACTCTGCGCCACGGTATAGCTCAGTATGACCTTTTTGACGTCCAAAGCCTTTAACTTCAGATACTGTCATACCCGTAATACCCACTTCTGCAAGTGCTTCACGTACATCATCAAGTTTGAATGGCTTGATAATGGCTTCAATCTTTTTCATGTTCATCCCTTAAACTGTGCGAATAGCTCATTATCGGTTAGCTATAGTAAACATTCAATGAAAAAAGCCAGAGCATTAAAGCTCTGGCTCGAAATTTATCATCTTGTTTAATCAGCGCTTTAAGAAGGTTTTACTTAAGGCTTGAGTAGTAAGCAGCTAGATTAGCAATATCTTCATCACTCAGCATTGAAGCCTGAGCCTGCATTACAGCCGCCAAACCGCCGGTGCGCTGGCCGTTCTTATATGCCTTAATTGATGAAGCGATGTATTGCTCGTTTTGGCCTTTAAGATTTGGATATCCTGGGATCATTGCGATACCGTCTGCGCCATGACAAGCCGCACAGATTGCCGCTTTAGCTTGACCCGCAGCAACATCACCCGCCAGAGCGTTACCACTCAATAGTCCAAATCCAAGAACTAATCCTAGTGTAATTTTCTTCATTGCATATTCCATTAATTATTTTTATTAAAGTGACGGTGAATTGTGACACAAACTTTTTCTACTTGCTCCAAAGCGCTTCACAATCTTGACCTTCGTAGTTTTTATCTACGAATAGGCCTAAAACAGCGATCACTCGATCGCCATCCATTAATATCGGCGTTCTACGTCTTAACCAGCTGGGTACTTGGTATTCCTGAAAAAGCTTCTTGAGTTTTCTACTGTGGCCGCGTCCAACTGGGTGAGCTGACACTCCTTCAGGGTTAAAGATCACTCGCAAGGTTCCGTTGGCTTTAGTGAGGGAAAAACGTTGTACGTCTCGGTTATGAGATGCACTACCACTCGACACCGCTTTCAAATGGATCTCACCTAAACCATCAGGCAATAATAAATTCTCATCAATCAAGATTTCACTTTCCCAGTTCGACAAATCTTTGGTGTCTTGTACCAAATAGAGCTGATTGTTAAAGCGCCTAATCTCAACATCATTCAACACCAGCTTAGGATTGGCATCTGCCTGAGCACAAGCCACTTCATCCCAAATAAGTTTTAGCTGCTTTTGGCTTGGCATCGGTTGATTGCAATGGCTGATCCACATTCTGATCAAACGTGCTCGTAACAAATCAGAATGCTGAGATAACGAATCAATGCTTAAGCTCTGGCTCTTACTGTTACAGCCTCCCAAAGCTTGTTGTAAGTGAGACTCAAGCAGTTCGTCGAGTAGCGACTCTTGTTCTGCACATAATTGAGCACTGCGACAGACCGATTCTCGAAAGCTAGGCCAGCGCTCAGTCAACGTCGGAGTGACTTGATGACGAATGAAATTTCGATCAAAGCGCAGATCCTGATTACTCTCATCTTCGACCCAAGTTAATCCCATATCATGAGCCGACGCTTCGATGTCTGATCGAGTCACTGACAGCAAAGGTCTCACAATAAACGCTTCGCCAAACGACATCACTTTCGCCATTGAAGAGAGTCCTTTCGGACCACTGCCACGTTTTAACGCAAGCAAGAAGGTTTCAAGTTGATCGTCAATGTGTTGACCCGTAACAAGCACATCGCCCTGTCTGATGTGCTGCTGAAAAGCTTGGTATCGAGCATCTCGAGCAAGCTTTTCAACGCTCTCACCACAGTTGATATCCAACGAGACCCTTTCTACTGCTAACGAAACCGACAAAGCATCACACCATGTTTGGCATTGCTCAGCCCAAAGATCAGCATTCTTACTGAGACCGTGATGAACGTGCACCGCGCAGCACTCAATGCCATGCGTTTGCGCGTACTGCGCTGCTAACTCTAACAAAACTCGAGAATCAACACCGCCACTGAAAGCCACGATCAATCGACTAGGCTTGAGTGCGCTTTGATGAAGTACAGATGTGAAGGTTTCGATTAAGTGAGTCATGGGGTTAGTGAGCCGTGTGTACTAATGAGAAAGGAGAATGTTTTAATAATAAAAAAGGGTTGGCACTGAGTCCAACCCTTTCATCAACTTGTTACGGAAAGCAGGTCTTACACCTTGCTAAGGTCGCTTATCAGCAGTAACCGTAGCTCATTAGACGCTGGTAACGACGCTCTAGAAGTGCTTCGTTATCAAATTGCTCTAGCTCTTCTAACTGCTTAACTAACATGTCTTTCATGTTCTGAGCTGTCTGTATTGGATCGCGGTGCGCGCCACCTAGAGGCTCAGGGATGATTTCATCGATAAGCTCAAGCTCTTTAAGGCGAGGAGCTACTAGGCCCATCGCTTCAGCAGCTTGTGGCGCTTTATCTGAATCACGCCATAAGATTGAAGCACAACCTTCTGGAGAGATTACTGAGTACGTAGAGTACTGAAGCATGTTCACGTAATCACCAACACCAATCGCTAGTGCACCACCAGAACCGCCTTCACCTACAACGTTACAGATAACCGGAACTGAAAGGCCTGCCATCACTTTTAGGTTCTTAGCGATAGCTTCAGATTGACCACGCTCTTCTGCACCAACACCTGGGTATGCACCCGCAGTGTCGATGAAAGTAATGATTGGCATATTGAAACGCTCAGCCGTTTCCATTAGGCGAAGTGCCTTACGGTAACCTTCTGGCTTTGGCATACCAAAGTTACGGATCACTTTCTCTTTAGTCTCACGACCTTTCTGGTGACCAATAACCATAACAGGACGACCATTTAGACGAGCCATACCACCCACAATTGCTTTGTCGTCAGCGTAAGCGCGATCGCCCGCCATCTCTTCAAACTCTGTGAAGGCATGCTCCAGGTAATCTTTGGTGTAAGGACGTTGAGGGTGACGAGCAAGTTGAGCCACCTGCCATGCACCTAAGTCACTAAAGATTTTCTGTTTAAGCTCTAAGCTTTTTTTCTCTAGTTGTTCAATTTCTTTGTCTAGATCTACCGCTGTGTCACCACCGTGACGCGAAACGTCACGTAGCGCTTCGATTTTTGCTTCAAGTTCAGCGATAGGCTTTTCAAATTCTAGAAAGTTCAGGCTCATCTATGAATCCTTGTTGATTCAGCTCCGCAGTTACGGAGCTAAATTTTAGTTAAATTCGAGTTCTACTTGGCTATTTCCAAGCAGCTGTTTTAATTCGTCTAGTAATGTATCACTTGGCGTCACACGCCATTCTGTGCCCAATGTTAACCGCGCTCTAGCGTCGGCACGTTGGTAGTATACATTGACTGGGACCGTTCCGGCTCTATAAGGTTCTAAGATTTGACCAAAGCGTTCAAAAAATTGACCGTTAATTTGGGATTGCTCGATAGATATCGACACCCCACGAGCATATTTCTCACGGGCGCTTCCTAAGTCCATGACCTCGCGCGCGGACATTTTAAGCCCACCATTGAAATCATCAAAGCTGACCTGTCCAGAAACAACCACAATTTTGTCTTTTTCGAGCAATTCTGCGTAGCGATCGAGCGCATCAGAGAACAACATCACTTCCATCCGACCCGATCGGTCATCAAGAGTCATCAAACCGATTCGAGTACCACGCTTCGTGGTCATGACCCTAGCCGCAATGACCAAACCTGCAATCGTTAAGGATTGGTCACGACGAGTCGGCGTCGCATCTTTCAAGCGACAGCTGGTGTATTTCGCAAGTTCTTTAATGTAAGCATTCACCGGGTGACCCGTTAAATACAAACCAAGCGTTTCGCGTTCACCTTCTAGCCAAACCTTTTCAGGCCATTTAGGCACTTGAGTATACTTGTGTTCAACCTCTTCCGGAGCGTCGGTCAACACACCAAACATATCAGACTGACCGAACGACTCAGCATGGTGATGTTGGCTTGCTGCCTTAACCGCATCTTTCAAAGATGCCATCATCGCAGCTCGGTGAGGACCTAATCTATCTAAGGCTCCGGATAGAATCAACTTTTCGATAACACGTTTGTTGACCTTCTTCAGATCAAGACGTGCACAGAAATCGAATAAGTCTTTAAAGTAACCACCTTTGTTACGCGCTTCGATAATGGCTTCAATTGGGCCTTCACCCACCCCTTTAATTGCACCGATGCCATAAACAATTGCGCCATCTTCATCCACATTAAAGCGGTAGAGGCCCGAGTTGATGTCAGGTGGAAGGAGCTTGAGCTTCATACGGAAACACTCATCGACAAGGCCAATAACCTTCTCGGTGTTATCCATATCCGCGGTCATTACTGCCGCCATGAATTCCGCAGGGTAGTGTGTTTTCAACCACAGTGTTTGATAAGAAACCAGTGCGTATGCAGCCGAGTGAGATTTGTTAAAGCCGTAGCCTGCAAATTTCTCTACCAAGTCAAAGATCTTCATGGACAGTTCGCCATCAACACCATTGGCTTCAGCACCTTCTTTGAAGGTACCGCGCTGCTTTGCCATCTCTTCTGGCTTTTTCTTACCCATCGCACGACGCAGCATATCGGCTCCGCCAAGCGTATAGCCAGCAAGGATTTGTGCGATTTGCATTACCTGTTCTTGATACAGGATGATGCCGTAAGTCGGTTCTAGTGTCTCTTTAAGCGATTCGTGTTGCCACGTTTCATCAGGGTAAGAGACCGCCTCTCGTCCGTGTTTACGGTCGATAAAGTTATCTACCATGCCTGATTGCAGAGGGCCCGGACGGAACAAGGCCACCAATGCGATGATATCTTCAAAACAGTCGGGCTGTAGACGCTTGATCAGGTCTTTCATACCGCGGGATTCCAGCTGGAATACCGCCGTCGTTTCAGAATTTTGTAATAAGTTAAATGACGCTTGATCATCCAGAGGAATCGACTCGATACGAACCGGATCTTTCCCCTCTTTCGCTAAGCGAGGGTTTACTAGGCCTAATGCCCAGTCAATGATCGTCAGTGTACGCAGCCCCAAGAAGTCAAACTTAACCAAGCCAGCAGTTTCTACGTCATTCTTATCGAATTGCGTTACTGGGAAGTTACCTTCCGCATCGGCATAGATAGGTGCAAAGTCAGTAATCGTGGTCGGTGAGATTACAACACCACCTGCGTGTTTACCTGCGTTTCGCGTACAACCTTCTAGAATTCGACATTTATCAATCAGCTCACGAACTTCTTCATCGCCGTCGTAGAGTTCAGGCAATGCAGGCTCAGCGAGGAATGCTTTCTCTAGCGTCATACCCGGATCAGGCGGAACTAGCTTAGAAATACGGTCAACGAAGCCAAATGGGTGGCCTAATACACGGCCAACGTCGCGGATTACCGCTTTTGCCGCCATAGTACCGAAGGTGATGATCTGAGAAACGGCATCACGGCCGTACATTTCAGCTACGTGGTCAATAACTTGGTCACGTTTATCCATACAGAAATCGATATCGAAATCGGGCATGGATACACGTTCTGGGTTCAAGAAACGTTCGAACAGCAAGTCATATTCAAGTGGATCAAGATCGGTGATATCAAGCGCGTAAGCCACCAAAGAACCAGCACCAGAACCACGACCTGGGCCTACTGGTACATCGTTATCTTTTGACCACTGGATGAACTCCATTACGATCAAGAAGTAACCTGGGAAACCCATGTTATTAACTACTTCTAGCTCGATTTTAAGTCGCTCATCGTATTCAGGCCTGCGTTCAGCTCTGACTTTTTCATCAGGAAACAAGAATGCTAAACGTCGCTCAAGACCTTCTTCTGATTTTTTGATCAGGAAGTCTTCAATCGCTAAACCTTCCGTCGGGAAGTTAGGTAAGAAGTACTCCCCTAAACGTACAGTCACGTTACAACGCTTAGCGATCTCAACACTGTTCTCTAATGCTTCAGGGATATCTGAGAACAACTCACACATCTCTTCTTCGCTACGGAGGTACTGTTGTGGACTGTAGTTTTTCGGTCGACGTGGATCAACCATGGTAAAGCCGTCGTGAATCGCCACACGGATTTCATGAGCGTCAAACAAGTCTTCGGAAATGAAGACCACTTCATTAGTCGCGACAACAGGCAGGTCTTCTTGCTCGGCTAATTCCAGCGCAAAGTGCAGATAAGACTCTTCGTCCGTACGTCCAGTTCGAATGAGCTCCAGATAAAAACGGTCTGCGAAATGTGTTTTGTAAAACTCAACGCTGCTTGCAACCAACTCTCTATTGCCTTTCAGCAACGCTTTACCAATCTCACCTTCTTTTGCACCCGATAAAAGAATCAGGCCTTCCGCATGTTCAATCAGCCACTCTTTATCAATAACAGGCTGATGCTGCACATGGCCACGAAGGTAAGCTCTTGATATTAATAACGTTAGGTTGTTGTAGCCTTTATTATTCGTTGCAATAACGGTGAGTTTTGTCAATTCATCGCCAAAATCAGGAGACTGCATCAAGAAGTCAGCACCAATAATTGGTTTAACCCCACACCCATGAGCAGTACCGTAGAATTTCACCAAACCGCACAGGTTGGTAAAGTCGGTCAATGCTAGAGCAGGCATACCCATTTCAGCGACTTTTTTAACTAATGGTGGCACCTTGGATAGGCCATCCACCATCGAAAAGTCACTGTGTACGCGTAGGTGAACAAATTTTGGATCTGACATTATTTTTCCTGAGTTCTAGGTTTGAGCCTAGGATTACAACTGTGTGTATTCTATTTTTTTCTAGCGCCACTAAGCAACTTTATTCGATGCTAAGCTCTAGTTTACGTAAAGCTCTAATCTATATAGAGCTTATTCAATTCGCTCTAATCTATGCCAAGAATACGTTTTACTGGCTTAAAGCTTTTACGGTAATGCTCGGTTACGCCATGTTTTTCAATCGCTTCAAAATGCGCTTTTGTCGGGTAACCTTTATGTTTAGCAAAACCAAACTCTGGATGAAGCTTATCAAGTTCTTCCATCTCTTGGTCACGAACCACTTTAGCGATGATAGACGCTGCGCTGATTTCAGCCACCCGTAAATCCCCTTTCACAATAGCCAGACCGGCCATCGGTAGCTCAGGGACTCGATTTCCATCTATTAGCGCCATATCAGGTTGAACACTCAGCCCGGCAATAGCACGCTGCATAGCTACCATAGTCGCTTGTAAGATATTCAACTCATCAATTTCTTGTGGGGAACAACGACCCACAGACCATGCCAAGGCTTTCTCTTTAATTTCAGGAAGCAGAGCAAGGCGCTTTTTCTCAGAAAGTTTTTTGGAATCGTTCAAGCCTTCGATTGGGTTATTCGGATCGAGGATAACCGCGGCGGTAACTACATCACCAACTAACGGCCCACGCCCCACTTCATCAACACCAGCGAATAACTGGTAGCCTTGAGGATACTCAAAAGGAGGAAATTCTTTTTTCTCTTTTACTGCCATGACAATTCTCTTTGTAACTTTTAAGCAAATGCTTTTGAAAGAAGCACTTTATGATTCAACACACTCTCGACCGATCAATTTCAGAACTGCGTTAGCTGCCTGTTTATCAGCATCTTTACGAATCCAGTGATGCATTTCAGTAAAGCGTTCAATAAGTGGCGCGTTGTCAGTTGAAAGCATCTTATCGACCGATGGGAAAAGGTAATCTGGGTGACACTCTTCAAGAATGTGTTCTTTTACGATTTCTTCACCCGCTAGGATATTCGGTAACGAGACAAATTCTGTGATCGACAATTTCTTAACGATATAGCCAGTGAGCTTGTTGACCTTGTAGCCAACGACCATTGGGCGTTTCAGCAACATACACTCAAGAGCAACAGTACCAGAAGCTAACAAAACAGAATCAGCAGCAGTAATCACATTGGTAGCCGTATCTTCTACCAAGGTAAATTCAAGTTCAGGTGCCGTCGATTGCCAGATCTCTGTAAACTGTTTCTTGCGCTGTTCATTAACCAATGCAACAACAAAATTGATATCAGGGTACTTTTGCTTAATACGCTGACAAGTTTCGATAAATGGTTGAGCAATCAAACTCATTTCACCACCACGGCTACCTGGCAATACCGCTAACCACGGCTTATCTTGATCTAAACCCAAAAGATCGCGAGCCTCTTTCTTATTCGGCTCCAGTGGAATTGTATCAGCCAACGTGTGGCCAACGAATTCACAAGCAACGTTATATTTATCATAAAACGCTTTTTCGAATGGTAAGAAAGCCAGTACCAAATCGGTTGCTTTGTCGATTTTAAAGATACGCTTTGGACGCCATGCCCAGACTGAAGGGCTGACATAATGAACAGTCTTAATGCCCGCGTTCTTAAGATCTAATTCAAGTCTTAGATTAAAGTCTGGCGCATCGATACCGACGAAGACATCTGGCGGGTTTTGAGTAAAATACTTAACTAGCTCCGCTTTCACTTTTAGCAAGCGAGGTAAACGACCAAGCACTTCTACAAGCCCCATCACGGCAAGCTCTTCCATTTCGAAAAGAGACTCACAACCAAGCGCCTTCATTTTTGGTCCGCCAATACCCACGAACTCAGCATTCGGATATTGTGATTTGATCGCTTTAATAAAGCCTTCGCCAAGCGTGTCACCAGAGAGTTCTCCGACAACGATACCTACACGCAGAGGTTCATTCGAAACAAAGTCCAAGCTATTGGTTGCTGCTTCTTGCTGTGCCATAGTTTTCTAATTCCCTTCTTGCCTAAAACAAAAAAGATCGCCTAACGAGTAGCGATCTTTTTGTTATACCAATCTAACGAGGTAACTATTGTCATACTCATATTGATTGGTACATAACCACATCAAGTATTAACGAATAATACCGCGCTCAGAGCTCTCTAGCATTTCTAACATAGGAGTTACCGAAGCAAACTCTTTCGCCATTTCAACTAAAGCGGCTTTCGCTTCTTCAAGTGTTTTTCCTGAACGGTATAACTCTTTGTACGCTTTCTGTAATGCTCGAATTTCTGGTTTTTCAAATCCGTTACGCTTCAAACCCACTAGGTTCAAACCAAATGGCGCTGCGTGGTTACCTTGGGCAAGTACGTAAGGAAGTACATCTTGAACAACCGCAGAACAACCGCCAATGTACGCATAAGCGCCAATTGAACAGAACGGATGAATCGCAGACAATGCCATTACACCGGCGTAATCGCCAACCGTCACGTGACCGCCAAGGATAGCGTTGTTACCAATGTGAGTGTGGTTTCCAACGATTACATCATGCGCTACGTGAGCATTTACACAAAGTAAGTTGTCATCGCCAATCACAGTGGTCGCTTTGTCTTGAGTTGTACCACGGTGGATCTGAACTGCTTCACGAATCACATTACGGTCACCGATCACAACAGTCGTATCTTCACCACCGTATTTCTTATCTTGGTTTTCTTCTCCAATCACTGCGTGTGGGAAGATTCGGTTTTGCTTACCAATTGTCGTGTGACCTTTGATCACAACATGCGACATCACTTCAGTGTCGTCACCAATTGTCACGTTACCAGCAATGTAAGTGAAAGGACCAACCGTCACGTTAGCACCGATAGTTACATCACCTTCGATTACTGCTGCCGGGTGAATTTTCGCTGTTTCATGAATCATATTAAAACTCTCTACGAGCACATTTAAGTTCAGCTGAACATACAACTACGCCGTCAACTTTCGCTACACCGTTGAACGATGCAATGCCACGACGTTCTTTTAAGAACTCAACTTCGATAACCAATTGGTCACCAGGCACTACTGGCTTGCGGAACTTCGCTTTATCTACGCTAGCAAAATAGTAAAGCTCATTACCAGAAGGAGCACCAAAAGATTTAAATGCTAGAAGACCTGTTGCTTGCGCCATTGCTTCTAAGATCAACACACCTGGGAATACAGGAAGTTGTGGGAAGTGGCCTGTGAACTGAGGTTCGTTAACAGAAACATTCTTAATCGCAGTCAGTGTTTTTTCTTTTTCAAAGCTAGTCACACGATCAACCATTAAGAATGGGTAGCGATGAGGTAATAGTTCCTGAATTTCAGTAATGTTCATCGTTGTCTGTTCAGTAGTCAAAGTCGTATTCCTATGTATATTCTTTATTTAATGAGAAGGATTATAAACGAAAAAGACTCGCTGTACGCGAGCCTTTTATTAGAAATGCTGGAATTATGATTCCGCGCTGTTCTCGATAAGTTTTTCAACGGTTTTCAAACGCTTGTTCATTTCATCAATACGATGAACTCGCGTTGCTGTTTTACGCCAATCTTTATTTGGCTGCAAAGGAATACCTGAAGAGTACATGCCTTTTTCGGTGATACTGCGCATTACCATCCCCATACCGGTGATTGTAACGCCGTCAACGATTTCTATATGACCATTAATCACACAACCGCCACCAATAATACAGTACTTACCTATCGTTGTGCTGCCGGCAATGATAGTACCACCTGCAATAGCAGAACCATATCCGATGTGAACATTATGAGCTATCTGAAGTTGGTTATCTAAGATAACGTTATCTTCAATAATAGTGTCATCTAATGCGCCACGGTCAACGGTAGTACACGCGCCGATTTCTACGCGGTTACCAACACGAACTGAACCGACTTGCGGGATCTTAACCCACTCGCCTTTCTCATTCGCATAACCAAAACCATCGGATCCAATCACTGTACTAGATTGAATCAAACATGCTTCGCCAATCACAACTTCATGGTAAACACTTACGTTAGCCCAAAGCTTAGTGCCTGCGCCAATTTTTGCATTTTGACCAATAAAGCAACCAGCACCTATAACGACGTCATCACCAAGCACTACACCAGTTTCAATCACAGCATTGGCACCAATAGACACATTTTGTCCAATGGTCGCGTCACCTGAAATTGAAGCAGAATCAGCAATACCCACAGCTGGCGCTGGCGTGGTATCAAGCGCTTGAGCAACCTTAGCAAAAGCAACATAAGGGTCGTTGACCACAATAACGTTGGTCTTACACAGTTCACGCTCGCTCTCTTTAACCATAATAGCGGATGCTTTACAGTCACCAAGGTGCTTGCTGTACTTCACGTTCGAAAGGAACGTAATATTTCCTTCTTGCGCTTTATCCATAGGAGCGACTGCTGAAACGGTAACTGTGCCGTCTCCGTGTAGCTCTCCACCGGTAATCGTTGCCAATTCGGCTAAGGTCAGATTCTTCATAAAACTTATTTCAGTGATTTAATTACTTTTTCAGAGATGTTGTATTCTGGCTTGCCGTACTGCAGAGCTTGAATATCAACGATCATGTCGTAGCCTTCTTTCTCTGCAACTTTAGTTACAGCATCTTGAATTACTTTGAATAGCTTCTGCTTCTCTTGTGCTTCACGACGTTGGCTTGCTTTTTCTAGTGCTTGAGCTTTGATTTTGTATTTGCTGTCTAGTTGGCCGACTTCAATACGAAGTTTCTCTACTTCATCAGGCCCTAATAGCTCACCATCACGCTTAAGCTTTTCAATCTTAGTCTTAGCTTCAGCTTGGATACTTTGAAGCTCAGCAGCTTTATCTTTGAACTCTTCCTGCATTTTTTGAAGAACAACTTCACGCTGAGGTAGAGCCTGGAATACTTGTGCAGTATTTACATAGCCCACTTTTTGCGCAGCTTCAGCCGCTGTTGCAAAGAAAGAAGAGCTAAGAACTACAAGGCCTAAACCTGCTGCTTTAATCATATTTTTCAAAATATTGTCCTTTAAAGATTAGAAAGTTCTACCAATGGTGAATGTGAAGAATTCTTCGTCATCGCCTTCGTAGATTTTGATTGGTTTCGCTAGAGAGAAAACCAATGGTCCCATCGGTGACATCCACTGAAGAGCGGCACCATAAGATGAACGGTAATTTGTTGGGTCAGAGTAATCGTAGTAGTACTGTTGACCGCTATTCGGTGCGCCACGGTCTACGAATTCGGTATCCCATACACTTGCCATATCGAAGAACACGCTAGTTCGAATCTGACTGCGCGCTTCATCAGAAGCAAACGGTGTTGGTACGATTAACTCTACGCTAGCCAAAGCAACCGCATTACCACCAACCGAATCATCGGTTGCAGAATTGTACGTCGGGTTGTTGCCCGTGCTATTTCCGTAAACAGCTTTTGGACCAGCTGAGTTAGAACCAAAACCACGTAGTGTTGTAAAACCACCCGCGTAGTAGTTTTCGTAGAATGGGAACAAGTTATCATTACCATCCGTTTGACCATAACCGTTACCATAGCCTAATCGACCACGCATCAATAGTGTGAACTCATGCTTTTTAGTCAACGGAATGTAATGTTTTACATCGTATTGCGCTTTGAAGTATTTAGCATCCGAACCAGGTACTGTCATTTTCGCGAAAGCACGTTGGTGGTTTCCTTCAGTAGGGAAGAAGCCACGGTTAAGGTTGTTGCGCGTCCAAGAGATATTGATATCGAAGTCATCGGTTAAGATATGCTCATCACCGTATTGGTCAATACTTCTCGCAAACTGTTCAACTTGAATATAGGTAGGAACGTTACCGATCTTGTTGTGCGTATAACCAAAACCAAACTCGAGACGGTTCAGCTCATCCATAGGGAAACCCCATGTTAAGCTCGTACCATAACTTTGGTTGGTATAATCGACAATACCCGCTTCAGAGGCTTCAAATTCGTTGTAGAAGATTTTGCCACCCATACTCACGCCATCAAGGTTCCAGTATGGGTCGCGGTAGTCTAAACTCACATTCTTTTGGTAATCGTTCATCATGGCACTTACGCCAACACGGTTACCAGAACCTGCAAAGTTATCTTGCTGTAAACCAACCTGGAAGCTGACACCCGATTCAGTACCGTAGCCAACACCGAAGTTGACGCTACCCGAGTTCGCTTCCTTAACGTTGTAAACCAGATCCACTTGGTCTTCACTGCCAGGAACACGTACCGTTTGCACATCAACCGTTTCAAAAAAGCCTAAACGGTTAAGGCGGCTCTTACCTGTATCAATCGACTTGGAGTTCAGCCAGCTGCCTTCCATTTGACGCATTTCACGACGCAGAACTTCATCTTTCGTTGAGTTGTTACCCGTGAATCGAATATCACGAACGTAGATACGGCTGCCCGCTTCTACATTGATAACCAACGACACTTCTTTGGTCTCATCGTCAAATTCAGGAATCGTACGAACTTGTGGGTACGCATAGCCAGATTCGCCTAGAATTCGTTTCACGCTCTCTTCTAAAGACGTTACAGAAGAACCGTTATATGTATCGCCATCTTCGAATGGCACTAACGCTTCGAAGTCAGCCTCGCGGCCGATAAGCTCACCACGGAAAGAGACATCTTTAACGGTATAAGCTTCGCCTTCGTCTAGGCCTAGCGTGATGTAAACACCTTTCTTATCAGGAGAGATCGCAACCTGAGTCGAATCTACCTTAAACTTAAGGTAACCACGGTCAAGGTAGTAAGATTTCAACGCTTCGATGTCACCGGCTAATACTTGCTTCTGGTATTTTTCATCCGCAAGGAAATTCCACCATGCAACATCAACGTTCAAGTTGAAACGACTAAGTAGATCTGCGTCAGAGAAAACTTCGTTACCGATAAAGTTAATTTGCTGAATCTTAGCGGACACGCCCTCAGTAAACACAAACTTAAGGTCAGAACGGTTACGAGGCAGAGGCGTCACTACGGCTTTCACTGTCGCGTTGTATTTACCAACACTGTAGTAAAAATCTTCAAGGCCCTTCTCAATGTTACTCAGTGTAGTACGGTCAAGGGCTTCACCTTCACGAACACCAGATGCATCTAGGTTCTGCTGAAGTTGTTCTTCTTTGATCGCCTTGTTACCTGAGAATGAGATGCTTGCGATGGTCGGTCGTTCTTTGACTTGAACAACTAAAACATCATCATCGCGAAGGACTTTAACGTCCTCAAAGTTGCCTGAAGCATACAGTGCACGAATGATCTCAGATACATCGCCGTCATCCACTTCATCGCCAATACGTACTGGCATTTTCAGTAGAGCTGCACCAAGTGCAACACGCTGTAAACCTTCGATCTTGATATCTTGAACTACAAAGTTTTGTGCTCCGTTCGCAGCCACACTAGTGGCCAATAGACTTGCGAACAGAATTTGCTTAATCGCCATACTTATTCTAATTATTCCTTGCTACTACCAATGCCTGTGAGAAACCATTCACAGACGAGTAAAATCATTAAATATTGCCAGAGCCATCAAAGAGAAGAGGATTGCGCCTCCCACTCTGTATCCCATTTCTTGAACTTTTTCAGGTACAGGTTTACGAGTAACGGCCTCAATAGCGAAAAAGAGCAAATGTCCGCCATCAAGCATAGGCAGCGGAACCAAATTAATAATACCCAAGTTAACACTAATCAGAGCTAAAAAACCTAAGAAGTAAACCAAACCGTAATCGGCGGTTGCCCCTGCGCCTTTAGCAATTGAAATTGGGCCACTCAAGTTGTTTAAACCAACATCACCAACGATGAGCTTCTTAAGCATTGTCAGCGTCAAACCTATGATTTGACCTGTTTTATCAAATGCTTTTCCTACAGACTCAATTACACCAAATTGTAACTCAAAGCGATAATCTTCTGGCCATTCTGCGACTTCGGGAGCAATACCCGCATAGCCGATTGTAGAACCATCAGAAAATTCGCGACTATTCGGCGTCATAACCAATGACCGCTCAACACCATTTCGTAATACGACAAGGTCCAAGGGCATCATTGGGTGTGAACGGATTAATTCAACAACCGACTTCCACTGTTCAATAGGCTGACCATTAATTTCGACAATTTTATCGCCAGATTCTAGCCCTGCAGAATAGGCAGCACCGTCATCAATAACTTGAGCGAGCACTGTCGATATCTCTGGAGAATAGGGTCTAAAACCAAGCGTTGTCATTGCTGACTCAGTTTCTGGGTTGAACGACCAGTCAGAAATATCCAATGTTATCTGTTGTTCAAAGCCGATGTCGTCTTGAGAAGAAACCGTTACAGTCATGGACTCATCACCAATATGTGATATCAAACCCAAGTTTACTGATTCCCAATCTGCGGTTTTGATTCCTGAAATAGATTTAAGTTCCATTCCAGTTTCAATTCCGGCTTGTGCCACGATAGATTGAGGAGTGACTTCTCCAATCACAGGCTTAACCGCTGGAACACCAATCAAAAAAACCAGCCAATATGCGAACACGGCAAAGATAAAGTTGAATGCTGGACCTGCCCCCACAATCGCCGTTCGTTTCCACAACGGTTTCTTATCAAAAGCGTATTGCTGTTCGTCTTCAGAAAGGTCATCAACACGACCATCAAGCATCTTAACGTAGCCACCCAATGGAATGACTGACAAGCTATATTCCGTTCCATCGCGGCCAACTTTACTCCAGATCGATTTACCAAAACCAATCGAGAATTTTTCTACTTTCACACCGCAGCGACGAGCAACCCAGAAGTGTCCAAACTCATGAACAGCGACCAGAATACCAAGCGCTACAATAAAGGATGCGAAGTTCCACAGAATTCCACTCATGCTAGCTGCTCTTTTATAAATTGAATGGCTATTTGACGAGACATATTATCGAGCTCAAGAAGGCTTTCCAAGCTATCTAAGCCCTCAGAGTTATGTTGTTCACATACTTTGTTCATAACATACTCGTTAATGATAGCAATATCGGTAAACTTCACTTGATTGTTCAAGAAAGCATCGACTGCAATTTCGTTTGCCGCATTAATCGCTGTTGTTGCATGCTGACCCAAATAGCACGCCTCAATGACTAATCTCAAACATGGGTAACGAGTTAAATCGGGCTCTAAGAAGGTAAGCTCGCCCACTTTGGTGAAATCCAGAGGCTTAACACCCGCTTCTGTGCGTTCAGGATAAGACATGGTCAAAGCGATTGGCGTTGCCATATCGGGTTCGCCCATTTGAGCGAGCACCGAGCCATCCTTGTACTGAACCATAGAATGAATCACAGACTGAGGGTGGATAATAACTTTGAGTTGCTCTTGAGAGGCATTAAATAGCCATTTCGCCTCAATGTACTCTAAGCCTTTATTCATCATAGTTGCTGAATCGACAGAGATCTTAGGGCCCATTGACCAGTTTGGGTGTGCGATAGCTCGTTCTGGTGTTACCGACTCTAGCTCTGCAACGTCCGTATAACGGAAAGGACCACCCGAACCAGTCAAAAGAATATGGTTGATACCGTTCTCTTCTAAATCACAACGGCCTAGGTTAGTTTGTACGTTTTGAGGCAAGCATTGAAAGATAGCATTGTGTTCACTATCAACAGGAAGTAGTTCAGCGCCGTACTTCTCTACGGCGTCGATAAATAACTGCCCTGACATCACTAAGGCTTCTTTATTAGCCAATAAGATACGCTTGCCCGCTTTAACTGCAGACATCGTAGGAAGCAAACCTGCCGCACCCACAATAGCAGCCATTACCGTGTCCACTTCATCTAGAGAAGCGACCTGACACATGCCTTCAGAGCCAGAAAGAACTTTGATGTTTGGGTGATTCGCAGACAACACTTCAGTCAGCTTAGATGCTGCATCAGGGCAAGCCATAGCAACATAGCTTGGTTGCCACTTTTCAACTAACGCCAGCATCTTTTCAACATTCGAGCCTGCAGCCATTGCTACGACCGAATAGAGTTCAGGGTTTTGTTCAACGACTTTTAGTGTACTTGCACCAATTGAGCCGGTAGCGCCAAGGATAGTTAGATTTCGCATCACATATGACCGTAGAAATGTAATAAAGGGCAGAATCACTGCCCTTTTTTATTAGAATGCTAAATAAAGCAGAGCAAAGACAGGGAATGCAGCCGTTAAGCTATCTATTCTATCAAGTATACCACCATGACCAGGAATCAGATTACTGCTGTCTTTCACCCCAGAAACACGTTTAAACATGCTTTCAACAAGATCACCAAGAACAGAAATAACGACGGTCACAAGAGTAATAACAATCATGTGGAGAGGACTTGTGAATTGGATATCAAACAAGTCAGCAAAGATCCAGGCCACGATCACTGCTGTAATGATGCCACCAATAAGACCTTCAATCGTTTTATTAGGACTCACCGCAGGGGCCATCTTGCGCTTGCCAAAGCTCTTTCCTGAAAAGTAAGCACCACTGTCCGCAGCCCAAACAAGCAAGCAAACGAACATCACCAATTTTGCGCCGTGGTAAGGATCAACATCAATACCGTTAGCACGCAGGATAACCACACTCCAGAAGAATGGTAGCAAAGTCAGCACGCCAAATGCGTGACGAAGAATTGATGAGTCTTTCCATGCTGGCATAGACTTAGGATAAGTCACTGCCATACCACTCGCGATTACCCACCAAATTGAACCAATCGTTAGAATGGCGTAGTGAGCACCCGATAAGTTATTAAGGCTAAATGCATCAAAAGGTATAAAAGCAAAACTTGCAGCACTTACCACAACTGTTGGAATCAACGCTAAATAACGTGATTTGCTTTCAACAAACTGAGTCCACTCCCAAAAACCCAATAGCGAGATTACTGCTAGTGAAAGAATAAACGTGGGAAGTGATAACTCGAAAATACCTAGAATAACTAGGGGAGCTAAAATCAACGCCGTAATAATTCGTTGTTTCAAACCAAAAAAATCCTTATTAACTGTCCATCAGAGCTTTAATTTGCTCACCGGTGCATCCAAAACGACGCTCGCGGTTTACAAACCAAGTCACAGCTTCTACTAAGCTGTCTTCATTAAAGTCTGGCCAGAATTGTTCAGTGAAATACATTTCGGCGTAAGCTAATTGCCAAAGCATAAAGTTACTAATGCGGCACTCGCCACTGGTGCGGATAAGTAGATCGACTTCTGGAATATCTGCCATCGTCAGGTGTTGTGTAATCATAGCTTCATCAATGTCTTCTACATTAATATCGCCAGACTTAACCTGTTGAGCAATCGAAGTCATCGCTTGCTGGATATCCCACTTACCGCCGTAGTTAGCCGCAATATTAATAACCATACCTGTATTGGTGCTAGTCAAAGCTTCCGCTTCTTCTATTTTCTTTTGTAGTCGCTCATTAAAACGACTTTTATCACCAATAACACGAAGTTGTAGATTATTTTTATGAAGCTTTTTTACTTCACTCGACAGCACTGAAATAAACAGTTCCATCAAAAGACCCACTTCTTCTTCAGGACGACGCCAATTTTCACTACTAAAAGCAAAAAGAGTTACGGCTTTAATGCCAAGTCTGGCTGCTGAAGATATGGTTTTTCGAACAGCTTGAACGCCATTTTTATGACCAAAGACACGAGGCTTACCCTGAGCTTTTGCCCAGCGACCATTACCATCCATAATGATAGCAATGTGTTTAGGAAGAGAGTCTGTGAACGCTTGAGAATTATGCATAAAAGAGTGAATCAAATTCTAATAGTCGAACAGAATAGCATAAAAAAACGCTGCACCGTGAGTACAGCGTTTTTCCTGAAAGAAAAGAATATGGAAAATTAAACTTCCATCAACTCTTTTTCTTTAACTGCTAGAACTTCGTCTACGTTCTTAACCGCAGCGTCAGTTAGCTTTTGAATTTCGTCTTGTGCTTTACGATCTTCGTCTTCTGAAATTTCTTTGTCTTTAAGAAGCGCTTTTAGATCGCCATTCGCGTCACGACGGATGTTACGAATAGCAACTCGGCCACCTTCAGCTTCGCCACGAACGATTTTAACTAGGTCTTTACGACGCTCTTCCGTAAGCGGTGGAAGTGGAACGCGAATAACCGTACCTGCAGACATAGGGTTTAAGCCTAGGTCAGAAGTCATGATTGCTTTTTCAACAAGAGGAGTCAGTGTTTTATCAAACACTGTAATTGCTAGTGTACGTGCGTCTTCAGCAATAACGTTAGCTACTTGAGTCAAAGGTGTTGGTGCACCGTAGTACTCAACAGTAAGACCAGAAAGTAGGCTCGGGTGAGCACGGCCTGTACGGATTTTTTGTAGGCTGTTTTTTAGTGCATCAACACTTTTTACCATGCGCTCTTGAGCGTCTTTTTTGATTTCGTTAATCACAATTTCACCTTGATT
Source organism: Vibrio sp. 1F253 (assembly GCF_041439295.1). Classification (NCBI taxonomy): domain Bacteria; kingdom Pseudomonadati; phylum Pseudomonadota; class Gammaproteobacteria; order Vibrionales; family Vibrionaceae; genus Vibrio; species Vibrio sp. 1F253. The sequence continues at coordinate 52,215 of NZ_JBGONU010000007.1, forward strand.
ATGTTCTTTCTTCAAGAAAGCTTTTTATTTGGAGTGATAAGGATAAGCTTACCGAAGCATTATACTTCAGTAAGCCCGAAAAATTAGTCAGCGTCGCTGATTAATGTACCTTCAGTTTCACCCATAACCACGCGACGTAGTGCGCCTGGCTTATTCATGTTAAATACACGGATTGGCATTTTGTGGTCACGTGCTAGCGTAAATGCGGCCAAGTCCATTACTTTCAATTCTTTCTCAAGAATTGTGTTGTAAGACAACGTATCATACAACTCTGCGTCTGGGTTTGCTACTGGGTCAGCAGTAAATACACCATCTACTTTTGTTGCTTTTAGAACTACGTCAGCTTCGATTTCGATACCGCGTAAACATGCAGCAGAGTCTGTAGTAAAGAATGGGTTACCAGTACCTGCAGAGAAGATCACAACACGACCTTGACGTAGTTGGCTGATTGCATCTGCCCAGTTGTAGTCGTCACATACACCTTTAAGAGGAATTGCTGACATTACACGTGCGTTTACGTAAGCACGGTGTAGTGCGTCACGCATAGCAAGGCCGTTCATTACCGTTGCAAGCATCCCCATATGGTCACCAACAACACGGTTCATACCCGCTTCTGCTAGGCCTGCGCCACGGAAAAGGTTACCACCACCGATAACAACACCAACTTGAACGCCTAGTTCAACTAATTCTTTTACTTCTTGAGCCATACGATCAAGGATCGTTGGGTCAATACCAAAACCTTCTTCGCCTTGTAGCGCTTCACCGCTAAGTTTTAACAGAATACGTTGATACGCTGGTTTAGGGTTCGTAGTCATGGAGCTTACCTTCCAAAGAGTTGATGATTAACAGTCATGGATAAAAACTGAAGAGCTCAGTTTGCATTCATAACAGCTAAAAGCCGGAAATAATTCATTATTCATAAAAAGACCGCAGCATTTGCCACGGTCTCTTTTCAAACAATACGCTAAGGATTAACCTTTTTGTACCGCTGCAACTTCGTCTGCGAAGCTCATTTCAGCTGCTTTCTCGATACCTTCACCAACTTCTAAACGAACGAAGGTAGTAACTGATGCGCCTTTCTCTTTAAGAATGTCAGCAACAGTTTTCTTAGGTTCCATGATGAAAGCTTGACCAGTAAGAGATACTTCGCCCGTGAATTTCTTCATACGGCCGATAACCATTTTCTCAGCGATCTCTTGTGGTTTGCCTTCGTTCATAGCGATTTCAACTTGAACAGCTTTTTCTTTTTCTACTACGTCAGCAGGTACGTCAGATGGGTTAACGTACTCAGGCTTAGAAGCAGCAACGTGCATAGCGATGTGCTTAAGCGTTTCAGCTTCGCCTTCACCAGCAACAACAACACCGATTTTCTCGCCGTGACGGTAAGAAGCTAGTGCAACACCTTCAACAAGCTCAACACGACGGATGCTGATGTTCTCACCGATCTTAGTTACTAGAGCGATACGTGCGTCTTCAAACTTAGCTTGAAGTGCAACGATGTCTAGACGTTCAGCTAGAGCAACTTCAGCAACTTCGTTAGCGAATGCAAGGAAACCTGCATCTTTAGCTACGAAATCAGTTTGGCAGTTCACTTCAAGAAGAGCAGCAACGCCAGCTTCTTCTTTAATGATGATTGCGCCTTCAGCAGCAACGTTACCAGCTTTTTTAGCTGCTTTCGCTGCGCCAGATTTACGCATATTTTCAATTGCTAGCTCGATGTCGCCTTCAGCAGCAACAAGCGCTTTTTTACATTCCATCATGCCCGCAGCTGTGCGTTCACGAAGTTCTTTAACTAGAGCTGCAGTTACAGTTGCCATTCTCTATTCCTCAGTAAATTCTAAAAAAGATAAAAAACAGGGGCCTAATTAATTGGCCCCTGATATTGACTGTATTCAGTTCTTAAGCCATCGATTATGACCGCTTAATATGAACTAAATATGGCTCAGAGCCGCTATTATTCAGCTTCTACAAAACCGTCTTTTTCAGCAGCTACAGCAGCAACATCTTTGTTACGACCTTCTTTAACCGCGTCTGCAGCAGCGTTTAGGTAAAGCTGTACTGCACGGATTGCATCATCGTTACCAGGGATAACGAAGTCAACACCGTCTGGGTTAGAGTTAGTATCAACTACAGCGTAAACTGGGATACCTAGGTTGTTTGCTTCTTTAACTGCGATGTGTTCGTGATCAGCATCGATAACGAATAGAGCGTCTGGAAGGCCGCCCATGTTCTTGATACCACCAAGAGACTTCTCTAGCTTCTCCATTTCACGAGTGCGCATTAGAGCTTCTTTCTTAGTAAGCTTGTCGAAAGTACCGTCTTGAGCTTGCGCTTCAAGTTCTTTCAGACGCTTGATAGACTGACGAACAGTTTTGTAGTTCGTTAGCATACCGCCTAACCAGCGGTTGTTAACGTAGAACTGGTTGCTGTTGATAGCAGCTTCTTTAACAGCTTCAGATGCAGCGCGCTTAGTACCAACAAAAAGAACTTTACCTTTCTTCTCGCCAACTTTAGCGATTTCAGCTAGAGCGTCGTTGAACATTGGTACAGTTTTTTCTAGGTTGATGATATGTACTTTGTTACGAGCACCAAAGATGAATGGCTTCATTTTTGGGTTCCAGTAACGAGTTTGGTGACCGAAGTGAACACCAGCTTTAAGCATATCGCGCATTGATACAGTTGCCATTTTAAAATCCTCTATGGGGTTAGGCCTCCACATCCCCCATGAATCCGACCCCTAACAACTAACCACTTTTCAGCCGTTATCTGTGTTGTTGAGGCACCCCGGAACATGTGTCGGAATGTGTGTGATTTAAAGAAATAAGTTAGTGGACACAAAGCTTGTTTCGCCAATTGGAGAAAACAGTCCTGATGTCCGGCGCGCTTTATACCATATTTTGTCTATCTATGGCTAGAAAAAAATCCAAAAATGGCGACTGCTATACTCTAGCCTATTAGCGGATTTCACCGATAAATCGCGGCCTAATCAAATCGATTCAGCATCGTCTTACAGAGCAATATCGGCTTAAATTAAGTAGTATCCACCAGCATTGTATGGATATGGGAATGTTGCGCTAAAATGCTGCACTGATAGAATAGCCCCAATATGCACACTTAGGTGCTACCAAATTAAGAGATATGCAATGGCTGTAAAAATTAAAACTGCTGAAGAAATTGAAAAAATGCGCGTCGCCGGCAAGCTGGCTTCTGAAATTTTAGAGATGATTGAACCTCACATCCAAGTGGGTACAACGACAGAAGAGCTTAACCAAATCTGTCACGAGTACGCTCTAGAGAGAGGCGCATACTCAGCACCACTTGATTACCACGGTTTCCCTAAGTCTATCTGTACGTCTATCAACCACATCGTGTGTCATGGTATTCCAGCATCACAAGATGAGACTGGTAGCACAGGTCAATTCAAACCTGCAGTATTGAAAGATGGCGATATTCTAAACGTTGATATCACTGTGATTGTTCCTGATGACGAAAATGCAGACCTAAGCACTCGTCCGCAAGGTTACCATGGTGACACATCTAAAATGTTCCTTGTGGGTGAAGTTTCACCAGCAAACAAACGTCTATGCATGGTTGCTCAAGAAGCACTTTACGAAGGCATGCGTCAGGTTAAACCAGGCGTTCAACTTGGCCAAGTTGGTACTGCTATCGAGAAGTACATCAAGACAAACAACAAGAATAACCCACGCGCTAAGTTCTCTATTGTAAAAGATTACTGTGGTCACGGCATTGGTTCTGAGTTCCACGAAGATCCACAAGTCGTTCACTACAAAAACAGCGATCGCACAGTGCTAAAAGCAGGCATGTGCTTCACTATCGAGCCAATGATCAATGCGGGTAAGTTTGGCTGTCGTCTAGATGACGAAGATAGCTGGACAGTGTACACAGCTGACAGCAAGAACTCGGCTCAGTGGGAACACACATTAGTTGTGACTGATACAGGTTGTGAAGTACTAACACTACGCAGTGATGATACGATTCCACGTATCATGAAGAACGCTTAGTTCAACAAACTGAACACCTCAGACTTTTGAAAATATCCTCGCATTGCCGAGGATATTTTTTTATCCGCTCAATTTCGATTTTGCATCAGCTTCTGTTAAATTGTTTACTATTCTCATTTGCTTGCACGGATAGCAGACTATGCCTTATCAATGCCCTATTACGTTCAATGACGAACAACTTGAAATCTGCGAATTAAAAAATCAGCTCGAAATCTTCACGCAGTATCAAAAGAGCGAATTTCTAAATCATCATCCAGTTACCGATTTGGTTCTGCTGCGCTCCGAATACATGGATTTGCTTCTCAATCGTTTATGGGAACATTTCGGATTTAGCAAACTGCCTCATATTGCGTTGGTCGCAGTAGGCGGCTATGGCCGTGGTGAACTACACCCTTTATCCGATATTGATATTCTCATCGTCTCGCAAAGAACTCTACCATCAGCACTAGGTGAGAAAGTCAGTCAATTCATCACCCTATTGTGGGATTTGAAGCTAGAAGTCGGCCACGCAGTGCGTACCATTGCTGAATGTATTGAGATTGGTAGTGACGATTTAACGGTTGCGACTAACCTGCAAGAATCGCGCTTACTGTGTGGCAGTGAGGACACCTTCCAAGAGCTGAAACTAAAGATTCATTCCGATTCATTTTGGCCAAGTGAGACCTTTTACAAAGCCAAAATTCAAGAACAAAGAGAGCGTCATGCTCGGTACCACGACACCACCTACAATCTAGAACCGCATATCAAATCAACTCCGGGCGGACTCAGAGACATCCACACTCTGAGTTGGGTAGCACGTCGCCACTTCGGTGCGACTTCTTTGTTAGAAATGAGCAAGTATGGCTTTCTTACCGATGCTGAATATCGTGAACTCGTGGAGTGCCAAGACTTCTTATGGCGCGTTCGCTTTGCACTGCACATAGAGCTGCGCCGCTACGACAATCGTCTTACCTTTGCGCATCAGGCTCAAGTAGCCGAACACCTTGGTTACACTGGTGAGGGCAATCGCGGCGTAGAAATGATGATGAAGGAGTTCTACCGAACACTTCGTCGTGTAGCAGAGCTCAACAAAATGCTGCTTAAGCTGTTTGACCAAGCAATCATTAACGGTGGTCAAACACAAGAAGCCGAGATTCTCGACAATGACTTCCAACGTCGAGGTTCATTAATCGAAGCGCGTAAGCCAGCCCTATTCCAAGCACGACCAGAAACGATTCTCGATATGTTTATCCATATCGCGAATGACTCGACGATCGAAGGGGTAAGCCCCCCAACATTACGACAACTGCGAACGGCGCGTCGCCGATTGAACCGCTTCCTGCATACCATTCCTGAAGCTCGTGACAAGTTCATGGATTTAGTTCGCCACCCCAACGCACTGCACAAAGCTTTTAGCTTGATGCATAAACTGGGCGTGCTATCGGCGTACTTACCGCAATGGAGCCAAATTGTCGGCCAAATGCAGTTTGATCTGTTCCACGTTTACACCGTGGATGAACACAGTATTCGCCTGCTCAAGCACATCAACCGCTTTAGCCAAGTAGAGAACCACGACAAACACCCAATTTGTTGTGAAGTGTACCCTCGAGTTCAGAAAAAAGAACTCCTGATCCTGGCCGCTATCTTCCACGACATAGGAAAAGGCCGTGGTGGAGACCACTCCGAGATCGGTGCTGTTGAAGCTTACTCTTTCTGTATTGAGCATGGGCTATCGAAGCCTGAAGCCAAACAAGTTGCGTGGCTAGTACAAAACCACCTGTTAATGTCAGTGACCGCTCAGCGCCGTGATATCTACGATCCGGATGTGATTACCGAATTCGCCAAAAAAGTTCGCGATGAAGAGTCACTTGAGCTGCTGGTTTGCTTAACTGTCGCTGATATCTGTGCAACCAATCCAGAACTATGGAACAGCTGGAAACGTACCCTACTCGCAGAGCTATTCCATTCTACGCAGCGAGCACTGCGTCGCGGCTTGGAAAACCCAGTCGATGTCAGAGACCGTATTCGTCACAATCAACAAATGGCATCTGCACTGCTGCGTAAAGAAGGTTTTTCCGCTCGTGAAATTGAAGTGTTGTGGCAGCGTTTTAAAGCTGACTATTTTTTGCGTCATACACACACTCAAATTGCTTGGCACTGTGAGCACCTACTTCGCTTAGAAGATCCGAGCCAACCTTTAGTACTTATCAGCAAAAAAGCAACACGAGGTGGTACAGAGGTATTCGTATACTGTAAAGACCAAGCGGCACTTTTCGCAACCGTTGTTGCCGAGCTCGACAGACGTAACTTTAACGTTCACGACGCACAGGTCATGGTCAGTAAAGATGGTCACGTTTTGGATACCTTTATCGTACTTGATCAGCATGGTGAAGCGATTGATGAAGCAAGACACAAAGCCGTTGCGAAACATCTAACTCATGTTCTAGCTGATGGCCGTCCAACTAAGATTAAGACACGTCGCACGCCTCGAAACTTGCAGCATTTCAAGGTAAAAACTCGGGTTGAGTTCCTACCAACTAAGAGCAAGAAGCGCACCTTGATGGAGTTGAGAGCTCTTGATACACCGGGGTTGTTGGCTCAAGTCGGCGCAACCTTTGCTGAGTTAGACATCAATTTGCACGGCGCTAAAATTACCACCATCGGCGAACGTGCAGAAGATTTGTTTATTCTGACCAGTGACGCGGGAGGAAGGTTGTCTGAAGAACAAGAACAAGCCTTAAGAGAAAGATTAACCGAACACGTTTCAGAACTCGCACCTTAGAAAGCTAATTTAGAGCTAGAAGTAAGTTGTGACTAGGAAACAAGTTTAGCTCTTGGAGCTGCTTTAATAGCCAAATAAGTGTGGGCAAAGATAGAGAGCGATCTTGCCCACAACTTACAATCAATTCACAGATATCAACTATCTAGCTCGTCGTTAGGCTGCTACATTGATCAAGTCAATTACATAAAAGTATTACATTCATAACCTAGAGGTCGCTTATGTATCCAAACCTCACTGGCTTAGGTATCCACGAACCTAAACAGATTGAACGTTACTCCCTTCGCCAAGAAGCGCACAAAGATATCCTGAAGATTTACTTTCGTAAGCAGAAAGGTGAACTGTTCGCGAAAAGCGTTAAGTTTAAGTACCCACGACAAGTAAAAAGTGTGCTTGTTAGCGGCGGCAATAATCAATACAAAGAAGTGACAGAGATTAACCGCAACCTCACTCTTGTGATTGATGAACTCAACAAGATCACCAAACCGACGCCAACGGCTGAGGTGGATTTGAAGCAGAAGATCCTTACTGACTTACGCCATCTAGAAAAAGTGGTATCAAGCAAGATCGCAGAGATCGAAGTCGATCTAGAAAAACTTAAATGATCCCGCGATTAACTGTTAGCGATTAACTATCAACTAACCAACATTAGTTATGTTGTTTAGGTCGCACAGACGTCAAAAAGGGCTGATATCACTATCAGCCCTTTGTTTTACTTTACGTTCTACGCTTAATTAGACGTTTGTATTTTACTTAGACGAACACGCCTTAGCACCGATTAAGTTGGCATCCCACTCAAAAGTTTCAAACAACCTTAACCACGTTTCATCTAAGTTCGCCTTCATCACCAATTCTTCTTTAGTGAAAGGATGAATGAAGCTCAATTCAGAAGCATGCAGCAACAGACGGTGTGAGTCTAAATCATCACGGAACAGTCGGTTATGCTTACCATCACCATGTGAAGTATCGCCCACGATTGGGTGTCTTAGATGAGCCATGTGACGACGCAGCTGATGTTTACGTCCTGTCTTTGGCATCATCTCAACTAAGCAATAACGACTGGTAGGAAAACGGCCTGTTGAATACGGCACTTCGACTTTCGCTAACGGCTCGTAAACAGTGACGGCTTCTTGTGGTTCTTTATCTTCTTTCGCGAACTTATCGGCGATCTTATCCAGCTCAACCTTAAGCGCATAATCGAGCGTATCGCCCTCTTCTATCCAACCACGCACAATCGCATGATAGGTTTTTTGCATCTCGTGGTTGGCGAACATCGGCATCACCTCAGAGGCAACTTCACTCGACAGAGCAAACACCAATACGCCAGACGTTGGACGGTCTAAGCGATGCAGAGGAAATACGTGCTGACCAATTTGGTCGCGCAGAGTCTGCATCACAAACTGAGTCTCGTGTTTATCCAACCATGAGCGATGCACTAGCATACCCGCAGGCTTATTCACCGCGACAAAATACTCATCTTGATAAATGATCTCTAACATTACGCGCATACCTCATCAATGCTCTGAATCGTCACTAGCAGTTCAGCTTTGTCTGCCTCATTTTTCCACACTTCACCAAAATAAGGATGAATCGCAAAGCCTTTCGGTAGGCTCATTTGGGCATCCATCATTGCGTTGATCTTTACGATAAAGATCCACTGCAACCACTCTTCTGGTTGTAGCGAGTCAATCGCAAAAGGCTCAACGCTCGCCAGAGCTTCATCCGAAGGCGAAACATCGCTCCATAGAGAACATTGGCGCATTTGTTGTTCTAATTGTTGAAGTAAAAGAGGTAACTTTGTGGCTGCTGTCATTTTTCACCAAGTTATTTATCTAGTGACCTTGAAATTGGGGCATAGAGTACCATCTATTTAGGAAAGAAAGTTAGGAGCTTTATTACTATGGAAACGATTCACACGCTCACTCAGTTACTAAAGAATAGCGGTTGCCAATACGACATCTACGACCTAGGTCGTCGTATCCAGAAGATCGACAACACCCTATTCTCTGATGTTGAGCAGGGGAAACAGCCATACCCGTTTCCACTTCAAAAACAAGCTCACTTAGCGATCAGCTACTGGAACGAACACAAGCAACCTTGGATCTGGTTCCTAAAATTCAAACTCGATGAAAGAGGCTTACTGCATCAAGGGGATGTGGGTAATTTTCTTAAGTTTGTTATCGAAGCGATGGGCACACGTTTGAACGGTGAGATCAGCGAAGAGCAACAACAAAAGCTGTCAAACAACCCTTATACCTTCAAGCCTTCTGAAGACAAAATGGCCGTATTCCATAGCCAAGTAAGAGCAGGGTTAGACCTCGCGACGAGCCAATATTACGAGCACGCTCAGCATTACTTCACAGGTGAGCTTGGTTGGGATAACTGGAAAACCGTTGGTCTTCAAGGCATCACCGATATGTGCGCGCGTTTAGGCAGCCAACAAAACGGTGTCGCGATTCGCAAAGCATTGAATAAACTGCCATCAGAGCCGCTATACGCAACACTAGGGGCGCTTGAGCACACGCAAATCAATGACAAACTCGCGCAACGCTTACAAGAGATGGCAAACAATGAGATTAACAGTCAAGAGCTGGATCTGTTCTTACTGTCAGCTTTGGTTCGTGCCCTTTCCGGTGCAGAACAAGGGATCGCGAATAACATCATTAACCAAGTTCTCGCGAGTCCACGCTTGAGCCACCAAGAAGTGTTGATTGGTTTAGCGGGTCGCAGCTGGCATGCGCTACAAGATCCAGCGATTGCCGAGCAATTCTTGTTGCGCCTCGCACAAACAGGCAACCAAAACCTGTTCAATCAGTTATTTGCAGATTTAGTGATGATTCCGACACTAAGAATGGTATTTTTGCCGTTGTTGAATTCGAACCCATCACCAGAACTCGCAAACGCATTGATTGAGTTACAACAAGCGGCTAAGTCGCAATAAAAACTAGACAGAACAGCTCAGTAGCTCGTAACAACGAGCTCAAAACACAATTGGAATAGAAAGATAAAAGGAAGTATGGACTAAATGATAGATAACTTAGTGGCTATTTTGATGCTGTGCTTCTTTTGCTTTCTGTTTTGGCAGCAGCGCAGGCAATCCGAGCTTGCGAAAGCTGCCATTGCGAGAAAGTGTAAAGAGCTCGACTTGCAGCTATTAAGCGTTGCCTTCAACGGTCATAAACTTAAGATGCGCCATGAACTCACGACCATTTGGCGCTGGCATACTGTGTACCATTTTGAATTTTCGGCATTAGGTGATGACCTATACCAAGGAAAACTGACCATGGTCGGCTTCCGCTCTATGCGGTTTGAGCTACAGCCTCATAGAATGTAACGTCGCAGTGCGCGTTATAGCTATATTCATGATAAGGGCCAAACGAATCTTGTTTGGTTTCCTTAAATTCAAATCCTAGTTTTTCTAATAACTTAATCGATGGGTTGTGGCCGACATTCACAGTCGCAACAACATTCGTTAGGCGCTCTTCAAAACACACCAAACTTAAAAATGGTTTTAGCACCTCACTAGCAAAGCCGCGATTCCAATACTCTTTATCCAAAATAAAGCCAAGCTCATGCCTACCCTCTTCTGATGAAATAAAGACATGCCCAAGATATTCACGGGTTTGGTTGTGGATGATAGCGCGGCAGAAGCCGACGTTGTCTTGCAGTATCTCTTGAAATAAGAACTTCGCAGAGGCAATAGAGTGCGGCCCATTCATTTCAGAACGATTAACGGGGCAGCAATTCAACTTGATAAAGTCGTGTTGTAGCTGTTCGGTATAAGGTACCAACAGCGTTCTTGAGGTTGCTATCGTCATAAAACACTCCTTGTGTTGACCATTAGCAGAAAAGCAGATGTCGCGATCTTAGATAAAAGCTCCTGAATTAAAGAGCCCACTAGAGAGAAGAAAAGCCTCAGATAAAGAAAAGCCCCGACACCGAAGTGTCAGGGCTAGGGTCTTACTCGCAGCAGTCCGGCTACTAATAAATGCTCCATGCATCATCCATAATAGTGGCTGTAATCCTTCAGCTCTTTCCTTTACTTCGCCGTCCTAGCGGTGTCCAATCATCCTGAAAGCTAACAATCCTAGTTAGCGCACATCACTTGTTCCGTGAGCGGTGTCCTTTACATCGTCCTGATGCTAATCCAACCCTTTAAATCCTAAAGGTGTCCATTGTCATTCCGTTGCAGCTAACTTCCTGTTAACTGACTGTATCCCTACAATGTCCTTACGCTCCATGCTTGACTACTCAATCCTAAGTAACCAAATCTTCATCCTGAAGATAACCAAATCCTTGGTGCTTTCCTGTTCCGTGTCAGAATCCTTCCGACAAGGTTTAATTTACGCGATTTACGATTTGGGACAATAGATTTGCATCACACTTTGAATTCATAAAAGTTGTTAATTATATAAAACAACAAAAAATCAACCACTTAATCATATGCACCTCAATCTCTCTAGCGATGTATTCGTGTTATCTCACAACCTTTGTAAGAGATCTCTCACAAGCTATGGGCGGTTTTATGATTCGCTATCACTCACCAGAGCGAGTAAAATGGCTGAAGACTAAAAATGGAGGTCAACATGCTGACAAAAGATGTGTCTGAAGAGTTGAAATCAGTGCTTGAAGGACTGCAAGCACAAGGGAAAGAGCCTACAGTTGCTTTAGTTAAAGCTCGTATGAGTACATCGGTTCCGATGCCCGCTTTAATCACAACCATCAAGAGCTGGAAAAGCGCGAATCGCGTTCCTAAAGTTGAAGTCGCGACACAAGAAGAGCCAGCACTCGATCGTGTTAGCCAACTGGAAAAGCAAATCCTTGAACTTACCACCCGCGTTGCCACGCTAGAAGCCAAGTTAACGGAACAATAAGTTAACTGAGCAATAAGCTAACAGAGAAATAGAACACTATGAAAATATGGGTTGATGCGGACGCTTGTCCTAAGGTTATCCGAGAAACAATCGTACGCGCAGCTGAGCGCACTGGGGTTGAATGTACCTTCGTGGCAAACCATCTGGTTCCTGTCCCTAAACGCAATAACATCCACTCAATTCAAGTCCCAAGCGGATTTGATATTGCAGATGATGAAATCGTAAAACGCACTGAACCCGGTGATCTCGTGATTACATCCGATATCCCTCTCGCCGATGAAGTGATCACCAAAGGTGGTCAAGCACTTAGCTCTCGTGGCGAGCTCTACACCAAAGAAACCATCAAAGCGCGCCTGAACATTCGTGACTTTATGGATACCATGCGTTCAAGCGGCATCCAAACGGGTGGACCAAGCGCCCTCTCACAGACCGATCGTCGTGAGTTCGCGAATCACCTTGATCGCCTGCTAGCCAAGCGCTAATCATTAAGAAACATTGATATTCGTTCATAGCCATAACCGTGAACCTGTAGATATGTTTGTCGACATACTCCGTTCTTGTTACTTAACACTTGATACTAAGTGCTACTTTAACGGAGTATTGATGATCCATCTTGTCACCATCTCTTCTTTTTAAATCATCCCAATTTTCTACACTCTTTCAGATCACTTTCCGTGATTGGTACACCATACTTTCGATCAAAAAAAACCTGCACGAGGCAGGCTTTAAAATCTAACAATATGACTTGTACTAACGTTACTACGGCGTGTAGAACGTTGCTGCACCTGGGCCTACTGGAAGACCAAATACGAACACCCATAGGTAGAACAAGATACTCCAACCGAACATAAAGCAGATTGAGTATGGAAGCATTGTAGCAATCAGAGTACCGATACCAAGGTTCTTCATGTAACGCGTCGCTACAGCAAGAATAAGACCGAAGTAGCTCATCATTGGTGTAATGATGTTCGTCGTTGAATCACCGATACGGTAAGCTGCTTGAATCGTTTCTGGTGCGTAACCAACAAGCATTAGCATAGGTACAAAGATAGGTGCTGTTACTGCCCACTGAGCAGAAGCCGAACCGATCATTAGGATAAATGCAAAGAACAACATTGGGCCAGTAAGACCGATATCTTGTAAGAAGCTAGCGCCACCAACAGCGATTACTTGACCAAAGTTAGTCCACTTAAAGAAAGCAACAAACTGTGCAGCAAAGAATACAAGAACAATGTACATGCCCATTGAAGACATAGACGTTGCCATCGCATTGATCACGTCACGATCGTTCTTCATTGAACCGGTAACTTTACCGTAAACAAAACCAGGAATAGCGAAGAATACAAAGATAAACGCAACAATACTCTTCAGGAATGGAGAACCCGAAACCGTACCAGACGCTGAACGTAGAACACCGTCAGCTGGAACGATAGTCCACGCTAGAAGTGCAGAAACAGCCAATACAGCAATACCTGCTAGTTTTAGACCTTTCTTCTCAACATCCGTCAGTCTGCCCATCGAATCATTTGATAAATCTTCAGAAGCTTCTTCGTCGTTGTATTTACCCAACTTAGGTTCAACAATCTTCTCAGTTACAAATGCACCTGTAATCGCGATGAAGAAAGTAGAAACAAACATGAAGTACCAGTTTGACTCAGGACCAACCGTGTAAGACGGGTCAATCATCTGTGCCGCTGTTTCTGTAATACCAGAAAGCAGTGGGTCAACCGTACCGATAAGTAGGTTTGCAGAGTAACCACCTGACACACCAGCGAATGCCGCAGCAAGACCAGCAAGAGGGTGACGACCTAAAGAATGGAAAAGCATTGCTGCTAGTGGAATAAGTACCACATAGCCAAGCTCTGATGCTGTGTTAGAGATAATACCTGCAAACACAACCGTTACTGTAACCATGCGCTTAGAAGCACCCATTACCATGCCACGCATTGCAGCAGATAGTAGACCTGAGTGTTCAGCAATCGCTACACCAAGCATAGCAACAAGTACAGTACCTAGTGGAGCAAAACCAACAAAGTTCTTAACTAAGTTAGTCACAATAAGTTGTAGACCTTCTGCGTTAAGCAGACTTACAACGTGGATCATGCCGTCAGCAGCACGACCTTTAGCACCTTCTGGTCGAGGGTCCATAACAGACACTTCGAAGTAACCAGCAATACCTGAAGTAACGAGGATTGCTAAGCAGAAGATTGCGAAAAGAGTGATTGGGTGGGGTAATAGGTTCCCCAAATATTCAACGCCATCTAAAAAGCGAGTAAAAATAGGTTTTTTAGGCGAATTGTTTTTTATTGAAGCTGATGAACTCATCAGTTCCCTCCTTGTAGTGATTCCTGTGCAATTGTGACAAAGATGTTTAAATTGCCCGCGCAGATTAATCGACAAAAGGGTCAATTAGAAATCGTAAATGTTACAAAGTGTGTAACAAACCATTCTTTTTAACTTAATAAAAACAAAAAATTAGCAAATAACTCTAATTAAAACATTAAAGTTAGGTTTATAATTGGTGCGGATGCATTCATTCGATTTATACTTGCTCGTGTAAGCTATTGATAAAGTGACAAATAAGAAACAACGTACGCTAAGTGAGCACATACTCTCCTGCAAAGTTCCTCTCGAAGGAAAAGAAAAACAGACAAATGAATGAAGTTTGACTTTCCCCTCGTTTTTACACTCATGTCACATCAAATTGACTGACTATTTTTGAACCGCTTTGAATCTCGGGTTGGATTTACAGATGACATAGAGACGGCCTCTACGCTTTACTATTTGGCAATCTGGGTGACGGCTTTTCGCACTTTTCAGTGATTTCACAACTTTCATTCTATTTCGCTCCCTTACCTAATTGACCAAAACGACGAGTGAAGTTCGCAACGCGTCCCTCTTTATGTAGCACTCGCTGTTTACCCGTATAGAAAGGATGCGACTTTGACGACACCTCAATCGTGAAGTAAGGATAAGTATTTCCGTCTTCCCATTCGATAGTGCGATCTGTTTTCAATGTTGATCCGATTAAGAAGTACTCATCGACACTGGTGTCATGAAAAACCACGGGGCGGTAATCAGGGTGGATATTCTGTTTCATTGTATTTCCCTTAAATAACTAATTTGATATGTTATAACATATTAAATGATAATTATTATCAAAAGAAAAACAAGTGATTTTATGATATTTTTCCGTCTTAACTGAAACCAGAGAACACCTTGCTATGTACACCATTGAACCTGTTGGCTTTATTGAGTCTCCTTATAAAGAGAAGTTCGCTGTGCCAAGACAGCCTAGGTTAGTACCCACTTCTACCTCAAGAGTCAGGCTAGTTGAAGCAGCGAACTGCCTTGAGTCTGTTCGTGATATTGAACAATTTAGCCATGTGTGGTTGTTGTTTTTGTTCGATAAGAACCTTGAAGCAGGATGGAAACCAACCGTGAGGCCACCTCGCCTTGGCGGGAACGAACGTATTGGTGTATTCGCGTCTCGTGCCACATTCAGACCGAATGGAGTGGGTATGTCCGCGGTTGAACTCAAAGGGGTATCTCAAGAAAGGGGACAAACTTGGTTGGACTTGGGCAGTATTGATCTCGTTGACGGCACACCGATCATCGACATCAAACCTTATATCCCCTACTCGGATTCAATTCCCGATGCACTAGGAGGGTTTGCCGCCGATGAACCAGCAGTGCTCGACGTTAACTTCTCGCAACAAGCGCAAAGTAAGCTCGCAAACCACCCACAAGCACACCATATCATTCAGGTGATCAAAGAAGTATTAGGCCAAGATCCTCGCCCTGCCTATAAGAAAGGTAAGCCTGACAACAAGGAATATGCGGTAAATTTGTTCGATCTTAACGTGAAATTCATGGTTGAAACGCTTTTCATCAATGTAACTGACATTGAACGCTTTTGAGATCCCAAATAGGCTGATATTATATGCGGCTATATCAGATTTGCTGTGGTTACGAACGACAGCAAGTTTTCTTTTATCAATGATGAAACGGATACCATAGAATGCGTACCAGTAACTACCTTCTTTCTACTCTGAAAGAGACTCCAAACGACGCAGAAGTTATCAGCCACCAGCTGATGCTACGTGCAGGTATGATCCGTAAGCTAGCTTCAGGTTTATATACTTGGCTACCTACTGGTCTACGTGTACTGCGTAAAGTCGAAAATATCGTTCGCCAAGAGATCGATAATGCAGGTGCCGTTGAAATCTTGATGCCCGTAGTTCAACCGTTTGAGCTTTGGGAAGAGACTGGCCGTTCTGAAAAGATGGGTCCTGAGCTACTTCGTTTCACAGACCGTCATTCTCGTCCATTTGTTCTTAGCCCAACAGCAGAAGAAGTGGTAACGAGCCTAGTACGTAACGAGATCAGCTCTTACAAACAGCTACCTCTAAACCTGTACCAAATCCAGACTAAATTCCGTGATGAACGCCGCCCTCGTTTTGGCGTAATGCGTGCTCGTGAATTCTCGATGATGGATGCGTACAGCTTTGATATCGATAAAGAAGGCTTAGAAAAGTCTTACCAAGCGATGCACGATGCTTACTGTAAAGCATTTGACCGCATGGGCCTTGAGTACCGTCCAGTATTAGCAGACTCTGGCGCAATCGGTGGCAGCGGCTCTCAAGAGTTCCACGTTCTTGCTGAAAGCGGCGAAGACCTAATCGCATTCTCTTCAGAATCTGATTACGCAGCGAACATCGAGAAAGCAGAAGCACTTGCTCCAACGACTGAAGCGGCAGCGCCAACTCAAGAGATGGAACTGGTTGATACGCCAAACGCAAAAACAATCGCAGAACTTGTAGAGCAACACGGTCTAGCAATCGAGAAGACAGTAAAGACTCTATTCGTTAAAGCTTCTGATGAAGTAGACGCTGATATCATCGCGCTAATCATCCGTGGCGACCACGAGCTTAACGAAGTGAAAGCAGAGAACCTTCCACAGATTGCTTCTCCACTAGAGATGGCTTCTGAAGAAGAAATCCGTGCACTTGTTGGTGCAGGTCCTGGTTCACTTGGCCCTGTTGGTCTAGAGCTACCATTCATCGTTGACCGCTCTGTTGCTGTAATGAGTGACTTCGGCGCTGGCGCAAACGTAGACGGTAAACACTACTTTGGCATCAACTGGGGTCGTGACGTAGAGCTTGCTCAAGTTGAAGACCTACGTAACGTAGTTGAAGGCGACCTTAGCCCATGTGGTCAAGGTACCATCCAACTTAAGCGCGGTATCGAAGTTGGTCACATCTTCCAACTAGGTAATACTTACTCTAAAGCAATGAACTGTAACGTGCTTGGTCCTGATGGTAAGAGCGTAATCCTAGAGATGGGTTGTTACGGTATCGGTGTTTCACGTGTTGTTGCTTCTGCTATCGAACAAAACCACGATAAGTTCGGTATTACTTGGCCAGACGCACTAGCACCATTCCAAGTTGCTATCGTACCAATGAACATGCACAAATCTGAGCGCGTTAAAGAAGCAGCTGAGAAGCTATACGCTGAATTAACGGCTATGGGAATCGAAGTACTATTTGATGACCGTAAAGAGCGCCCAGGTGTTATGTTTAAAGATATCGAGCTAGTGGGTATCCCTCACACTATCGTTATCGGTGATCGCAGCATGGACGAAGGTAACTTCGAATACAAAAACCGTCGTACTGGTGATAAAGAAGCAATCGCTATGGACACGGTTATCGAGCACCTTACAGCTCAACTAGCTTAGTAATCCGATTACTCGCTAGATATACATTGAAAGGCTACCATTAGGTGGCCTTTTTTGTGCCTGTCGTTTCTCTTCAAACTCCCTTCTATTTATCACCAGAGTAAATAACGTAAGTTAATCCCCTGTTCATCTTTAAATCCGTATATTGGGTTCATTAACTCTTTAGACACGATTACATTGGAGGTATCGATGGATATCAAAAGCTTACTTAACCAAGCACTTAAGTCAGATCTCGTTAAACAAGGTACTCAGAAGCTTTCCCAAGGCTCTTCAAGTTTAAATGGCCTAACTCAAGGCGGCAGTGGTAAGAATATCAACAAAAGCACGCTCGGAGCCTTCGGCGCAGGCGCAGTAGGCGGCGGACTCTTAGGTGCGTTAATGGGCTCTAAGAAAACCAAGGAAATGGGTAAGAAAGCCGCTGGTATTGGTGGCGCAGCGGCACTTGGCGCACTCGCTTACAAGGTCTATAACGACTATCAGTCTAAACAAGGCCAAGCACCGAATTTCGAACAAGCTCAATTTGATGAGAACGACTCAAACCATAGTGTGCTGATTCTAAGATCGATGATTGCTGCGTCCAAAGCCGATGGTCATGTCGATGAAGAGGAGATGGCAAAGATCGAGCAAGCGGTCGAAAATATGGGCGCCGATTATCAACTGACTAAATTGGTCTCTGAAGAGCTGCACAAACCACTCGATCCAAGTGAAATTGCTCAATTAGCAACGTCACCTCAACAAGCGAGTGAGATCTACTTAGCCTCTTTGATTGTAGCGGATGAGCAGAACTTTATGGAGAAGGCTTACCTCAAAGAGTTAGCAAAGCAGCTCAACTTAGCTGATGAAGTCACTCATCAGCTTGAACAGCAGATCTCTAGTTAAGCGCATCAGTAAATATCACGCTAAACCGCAAGTATCACGCTAAGTAACAAGTTAGCAAAGTGATACATTGAGCATCAACAGAATGAGATATTGAGCAAGAACAAACTAACTCTGAACTTAGTCAGATCCACTTTGTTTTTGCCTATCTCTATGTGTATATTGAGATCAGTTATCATTTGGTTAGGTATAAAAATGAAAGTATACGATTGTTGTGATTTGGTGCGTGAACTGTATTCTCAAATTGGCAGTGGCGACCAAGGCTATATCCCTAAAGCGATCACCTGCGCGGTAAAAACATTGAACGACCTTGCTGCAGATGAATCTCTTCCTAAAGAAGCAAGAGATCGTGCTGCATTTGCCGCAGCGAATCTACTGATCTCAGATTTCGAGGACTAATATGAACCTCGCTAACTTTGAAAAGATGGATCCTGTGATGTTGATGAGCATCGTCAACATGAAACTGCGTGACGATTTCGGCGGTGACTTGGATCGAGTAGTCAACTTCTATGAAATCGACAAAGCTGCATTGACCGCAAAACTTGCGTCTGCTGGTTTTGAGTTTCTTCCGGAAGCCAAACAGTTTCGGTAGTCATTTAGAACAAACTTAATTTTAAATACCAACCTCCGTGTTGGTTTTTTTTATTTTTGGGCCGGGTACATAATAAGCTAAAGACGAATAAACTTATTAGAAATTATCTGTTTGCGCCTATACTTTTATATCCTAGAGTCAGCTAACGCGCCTTGAATCAAAGCGTGTTGTTGTATAGGCTACTCCAAACAGCATATAAAACTCATCACCAAATTCGATGATATCGAAGGACTAACAATGAAAAGACTCGGACTTTTAGCCGTTATCGCAGCCGTATTTACTGCAGGTTGTGCTTCAAATACTCAACAAGACAATTTCCGTGAAGCCTCTTTTGAGCTGTGTAATACTGAAGTCGATATCTACTCTGTAAGCCATGATGAAAGAGTACGTATCGTCTGCTCTGACGGCTCTAAATTTGCCTTAAACAGTGAAGATACGCTAGAAATTATGCGCGATATCAACATCGACTATTGTGATGGCGAAGGCTTAGGTAAATTCAACGAAAGCCGTCACTACTACTCTTTCAAGTGTAAGTCAGGCACCCTACTTAGCATTAAAAAGTAGAAGCGACACAACAAGAAAGCGATAAAACAAGAAAGCAATAAAGCAATAAAGGGTTGATGTGAAAGCATTAACCCTTTTTAGTACCTGCCTTTCTGTATTCTCAGATAACCTAAATCTCATACCTACAGATACAAAAAAGGCCCCAAAAGGGACCTCTTAAATCAATTTTCAAAGTAGTCGTTTGAAATTCTAGGAGAGCACGCGGAGCTTACGGATGTAAGTGAGCATGCTCGACAACGACTTTATTACTTACGAATACAAAAAAGGCTCCCAACAGGAGCCTTTCAAATCGTATTTTTCAATCAAATAGCTTTAGTTCAAGGAAAAGGCGCGGAGTTTACGAATGTAAATGAGCACCTTTGACACCGA
The DNA here is from genome assembly GCF_041439295.1 of Vibrio sp. 1F253. Classification (NCBI taxonomy): domain Bacteria; kingdom Pseudomonadati; phylum Pseudomonadota; class Gammaproteobacteria; order Vibrionales; family Vibrionaceae; genus Vibrio; species Vibrio sp. 1F253. The sequence goes on from NZ_JBGONU010000007.1 coordinate 72,007, forward strand.
AATTAAGCTATTTGAGCCAGAAAAATTATGCGTAAACAGGTAGACGCTTACAGATTTCTAGTACTTTCGCTTTAGTTGCTTCGATAACAGACTCATCACCCATGTTATCTAGGATGTCACACATCCAACCTGCTAGCTCTTTCGCGTCTGCTTCTGAGAAACCGCGACGAGTGATAGAAGGAGAACCGATACGGATACCAGAAGTAACGAACGGGCTACGTGGATCGTTTGGTACTGAGTTCTTGTTAACTGTGATGTTAGCTGAACCTAGTGCTGCATCTGCTTCTTTACCTGTGATGTCTTTGTCGATTAGATCAACTAGGAACAGGTGGTTCTCTGTAGAACCTGAAACGATGTTGTAACCGCGTGCTAAGAATTCAGCAACCATTGCTTTTGCGTTAGCCACTACGCGAGCTTGGTATTCTTTGAACTCTGGTTCTAGAGCTTCTTTGAACGCTACTGCTTTACCAGCGATAACGTGCATTAGAGGGCCACCTTGACCGCCTGGGAATACTGCTGAGTTCAGCTTCTTGTAAAGATCTTCGCCTTCGTTAGAAAGGATAAGACCACCACGAGGACCAGCAAGCGTTTTGTGCGTTGTTGTTGTAACAACGTGAGCGTGTGGAACTGGGTTAGGGTAAACACCTGCAGCGATAAGGCCAGCAACGTGCGCCATATCTACGAAGAAATAAGCACCTACTTTGTCAGCGATTTCACGCATGCGCGCCCAGTCACAAACTTGAGAGTAAGCAGAGAAACCACCGATGATCATCTTAGGTTTGTGCTCGATAGCTAGCGCTTCCATCTCTTCGTAATCGATTTGACCTGCTTCATCGATACCGTAAGGGATAATGTTGTAAAGCTTACCAGAGAAGTTTACCGGAGAACCGTGAGTTAGGTGACCACCGTGCGCTAGGCTCATACCTAGAACAGTATCGCCAGCATTCAGTAGTGCCATGTATACAGCGTTGTTTGCTTGAGAACCTGAGTGAGGTTGTACGTTCGCGTATTGAGCGCCAAACAGTTCACATGCACGTTCGATTGCTAGAGTTTCAACTTTATCTACGAACTCACAACCACCGTAGTAACGCTTACCAGGGTAGCCTTCAGCGTATTTGTTTGTAAGTTGAGAACCTTGAGCTTCCATTACACGTGGGCTTGTGTAGTTTTCTGAAGCGATAAGTTCGATGTGCTCTTCCTGACGAAGAGTTTCTTCTTGGATAGCTGCGAATAGGTCCGCATCGTAATCAGCAATGTTCATGTCACGCTTAAGCATCTGTATCTCCTGACTCAGATTGTACTGAAAGTTTCAAAAAAACCACACAACGACCGAAAGCAAACGTTTCCGTCACCGTTTTGATGTGACGCATTCTACATAATTTGATCTAGGTCATAAAGAGCTAATTGCAATTTTATCATGCAGTTTTTTCATAATCACATATAAGATTCATCATGGTTATTAAGCTTATCCAACCAAAGATGACGCTTACTGTCAATTTTACGCTTTACACCCTGTAAAACGCAGATTACATAGGTTTACCTTAATTTTGCCCCTCAAGCTACCGAAAGCTAAGGTTTTTCTCTACTATGCACGCCTTTATTGGTTAGGTAATTATTAAAACGATGGAAAAACACTCACGTAAAGAAGATTGGGTAGCTATTCTCACTGGCACGTTTTTAGTGGCGTTAGGCGTCTTCTTTTTACAGTCAGCAAATCTGCTTACCGGTGGTACTACTGGCTTGGCTCTGCTTTTGAGTCAATTCTTACCTGTAACCTTTGGTATTTTGTACTTTGTTGCCAACTGTCCATTCTATTTATTAGCTTGGAAACGATTTGGTCGTAGCTTTGCCATTAGCAGTGCAATTGCTGGCGCTTTAGTCTCGGTATTTGCTGATCATTTATACTTAGTGATCTCGCTAGAAGTTCATAACGAGATCTACTGTGCTGTTGCCGGTGGCCTGTTAATGGGCTTAGGTATGCTTATCCTATTCCGTCATCGCTCGAGCTTGGGTGGCTTCAACGTATTGTGTTTGTTTATCCAAGACCGCTACGGCATATCAGTAGGAAAAACTCAGATGTGCATTGATGCTTGTATTCTGTTTGCATCCTTCTTCTTTGTATCACCTTGGGTGATTGCCGTATCTGTATTAGGCACCGCAGTATTGAACATCGTATTGGCAATGAACCACAAACCAACTCGCTACTCGGTGAATTACGCGTCTTAGCGTTCATTACCTGCTCTGTCGTTACTGGTACTCGATACGCAAGCTTTTCGCAAGCAAACTCGAGGCACGATAAATCCATACATCAGTAAAACAAAAAGGCTTTGGGAAGCACTCCAAAGCCTTTGTAGATGCCTAATTCTTAAGGGGAATAGAATTAGGCTTATAGAAACAGAAACAAGGTTAATCTTCAATCAAGAGAATACGAGTCTCGTAAGGTCGTAGCACTTGATGATGAGACGTAACTAAACTCTCGTTCACCTGATAATTGGATAACAGGCTCTTAGCCTTCATCATCTCAAAACGCTCAGGTAAAACGCACTCTGTTTCTTCGCCATAATAGTTATTAATACACAGCAGAGTTTGCCCTTCACTCTCACGAACATACGCAAATACAGATGAATGCTCAGGCAATAGATCTTGATAGCTGCCATCCGTAATCACCGGTAGCTGTTTACGTAACTCAATCAAAGCCTTGTAAAAGTAAAATACAGAGTCTTTATCTTCCAACGCTTGCTCGGCGTTGATTTCAGTGTAGTTATTCGCCACATCAAGCCATGGTTGAGCTTGTGAGAATCCGGCGTAAGGCTCACTGTTCCACTGCATTGGCGTACGAGAGTTATCACGAGATTTCTGCGCTAAGATCGCCATCATATCTTGATGAGCCACACCATCACGGTTCACCATGATATCGTACATGTTGGTGCTCTCTACATCACGATACTGGCTGATCTCGGTGTAACCCGGGTTGGTCATGCCAATCTCTTCACCTTGATAGATATAAGGTGTGCCTTGCATCATGTGAACCGAGGCGGCAAGCATCTTGGCTGATTCAACGCGATATTGTTGATCGTTACCTAAGCGGCTCACCACTCGTGGTTGGTCATGGTTACACCAGAATAGTGCGCCCCACCCTTTTCCGTTTAAGCCAGTTTGCCAATGATTGAAGATCGATTTGAGCTGTAAGAAATCAAACGGCGCATTGGTCCACTTTTCACCATTAGTGTAATCAACCTTAAGGTGGTGGAAGTTAAACACCATTGATAGCTCGCTGTTATCAACGTTTGAGTATTGCTGACAATGTTCCAACGTGGTTGAAGACATCTCACCTACGGTTACGCTACCGTATTTTTGGAATACCGCTTCGCTGATCTCTTTCAGGTATTCGTGCACTCGTGGGCCATCGGTATAGAAACGGCGACCATCACCGATATCATCATTTGGGAAATCTTGCTGCTTTGAAATCAGGTTGATTACGTCCAAGCGAAAACCATCGACGCCCTTCTCAGCCCAGAAGCTGATAACGTCTTTCACTTCTTCACGTACAACCGGGTTCTCCCAATTAAGGTCAGCCTGTTCTTTGGCGAATAAGTGTAGGAAATATTGTCCAGTCGCCTCATCTAATTCCCATGCATTCCCACCGAACTTAGACTGCCAGTTGGTTGGTGCTTGGCCACCTACTGGATCTTTCCAGATGTAATAATCGCGGTATGGGCTGTTTTTGTCACCCAGTGCAGACTGAAACCATGCATGCTCTGTTGAAGTATGGTTTACCACGATATCCATCACGATACGGATGCCACGTTGATGCGCTTCAGACAGTAACAAGTCGAAGTCTTCCATGGTGCCGAATTGAGGGTTAATCGCGTAGTAGTCTGAAATATCGTAGCCATTATCGATCATAGGAGATGCGTAAACAGGGGTTAGCCAAATCGCATCCACGCTCAAGTTTTTGAGGTAATCCAGTTTCGAAATGATCCCTTTGATATCGCCAGTACCTTTACTGCCACTGTCACAAAAGCTCTTTGGGTAGATTTGATAGATGGTTGCGGTTTTCCACCAGCTTTCATCATGTTCAGTCATCGCCATCTCTAACACTCACTTACCAGAAAATATAAAATAAAAATCACCATGCAAATCATGGTCGAATAGCCGTTATGACTAAGATAAAAAGCGATAACTCACATTGGAGTCATCGCTTATTAAATGCATTACGCGTTCGCGGTTTCTAACTCACCCTTGGATTGGGCTCGCTTGTAGAAGAACAGGGTTAGCGTGATAGGCAATACTATCGCCACTAGCATCGCGACTAAGTAAATCGACCAATATTGAGGTTGAATCGATAAGATGCCCGGCAAGCCACCAACACCGATACCATTCGCCATCACACCTGCACTACCACAGATTGCAGCCGCTGCGGCACTGCCGATCATTGCGCTCAGCATTGGGAATTTGTATTTAAGGTTGATGCCGTACATCGCTGGTTCCGTCACACCTAAGTACGCAGAGATTGCCGCTGGTACCGAAATGTCTCGTTCGCCTTCGCGCTTACTCAAAATGATGATGCCGACAACCGCTGAAGCTTGTGCAATGTTTGATAGCGCAATCAAAGGCCAGATTGGTGTGCCACCTAAGTCTTGCATCAGTTGTAAGTCCACAGCGTTGGTTGTGTGGTGAATACCCGTGATAACCAAAGGCGCGTATAGGAAGCCAAAGACCACTGAACCAAGAATCGCGAAGTCACCTGTCATTGCCACTTTGGCAGCGAATGCCACACCATCACCCAACATGCGACCGAATGGACCAATAAAGGCGTGAGCCAGAATCACAGACAAGATGATCGAGACAAATGGCACGACAACTAGGTACAGATAAGAAGGTACAATGCGTTTAAGGTTGGTCTCAATGAAGGCCAGAGCCACACCCGCTAACATCGCAGGGATCACCTGAGCTTGATAACCGACTTTCTCAATCACGAACAAACCAAAGTCCCACACCTCAGGTACCGATTTACCTATCATGTAAGCGTTCATCAATTGTGGGGAAACCAAGGTCACACCGAGCGTGATACCCAAAATAGGGGTTCCGCCGAGTTTCTTAACCGTCGCCCAACACACACCAACCGGTAGGAAGAAGAAAATCGCTTCGCCAATCAACCATAAGAAAGAGTGAACGGTTGCCCAAAATTGGCTGATCTCAACCAAGGTTTTGCCGTCGAACATGCGAATGTCGCCAATCACATTACGGAAACCAAGAATCAAACCACCAGTAATAATGGCAGGCAGCAGTGGTACGAAAATTTCGGCTAAATGGGAGATACCACGCTCAAGGAAGTTCATGTTCTGGCGAGCAGCCAACTTCGCCTCATCTTTTGATGATACATCTTTGCCAGTTTGCTCAATCAAAAGTGCGTACACCTCATCAACCTCGGTGCCAATAACCACTTGGAATTGACCTGCGTTAGTAAAGCAACCTTTTACCAGCTTAAGCTTCTCTAATTCTGCTTTGTTCGCTTTTTCTGTATCATTCAATACAAAACGCAGTCGAGTCAGACAATGGCTGACACTCGCAATATTCTCTTTGCCACCGACTAACTCGATAAGACGCGCAACGTCTTGCTTCGCTATCTTACTCATACTACCCCACCCTGGTTTCATTCAATTACTCACCTAAACCATGCAGCGATAGCCACTCGGATTCAGATAAATGGGAACAGTCCCATTGATTGAAAGAGATCACACTCTAATTTTAATCTAAGCGGTTCAATTTCGCTTGATTGAGTGGATTATAGAATAGGTGATTGAGTGTGATGAGAGATCTCTGCATTGCCTAAAAGCTGAGAGATCAATAGATTAGCGGCCAATTTACCCGCAGATTGATACCCAGGGTCAATACTAAATACTCGCGGAAACAAGAAAGAGAGAAGATCATTGCCACCAACACCGGTCACCACCACATCTTCACGTTGTAGTTCTTGCAGACGTTTGATTACACCAAGAGCCAATGTGTCGCTAGCACAAACAAGTGCTTGAGTGGTAGGAGTCAGTACCTCATCCACCAGCTGATACGCACTTTCATGATGAAGTTGGCCAGTACGATAATTGGCAATCACTCCAGCGCTTTCACACCACTCGAGATAGGCCTTAAGACGCAGTTCACCTGTTGATTTATCGCTAGGATCGACGCCAATGAAACCAACCTCAGAGATTCCCTGCTCTGCTAGATGCGTTAACGCACTATTGATCACCTGTTGGTTATCATAGTTAATCGACGTCACGTTCTCGGTATCCAGAGCAATCACCACCGCTTTGTGTTCCCAAGCTTCAATGGCAGGAATATCACAGTCAGTAAAGCCAAACACAATGATGCCATCTACATTGCGACGCTTGAGAACCTGCAGATGCTCATTGGCTTTTTCTCTATCAAGCTGACTTTCCATGATCACGACATCGTAATCCGCTCGATACAATTCGGCCAGCATCGTACTTACCGCTTTGTTTTCAGAGGGGGAATCCAGACGAGAGATGATGACACCGATGACTTTTTGACTGCCACCACGCATCGACTGCGCAGACTTCGAAGGCGTGTACCCAGATTCTTGAATGACTCTTTCCACCCTTTCACGGGTTTCAGGTTTTACTTTGGGATCATTGGTCAGAACACGAGATACGGTAGACTTACCAACACCGGACAGCTTAGCAATATCGAGAATAGTGAGTTTTTTGCTCATAAAAAGTCTGACGTTAAAGGGAAGAGAAAGAAAAAGTGAGGGCGAACTCCCTCACTTAACTGTTTGTAAATCCTAGTAGATAACTATGACCTACTTTCGGCAGTTTTTATAGATAACACGACCAAGTTCCAGACGTGCATTGTCACCTTTAGTTCTTAAAGTTACGCTATTGATCAGTTCAGAGGTTCCATCATCTAAGATGTACTTCGTTCCCGAGCCTGCCGCTATTTGAGTGAGGCGATATTCATTCTCGGGTAAACGTAATACCGCTTTTTCATCACCAAGGTAAGCGACCTTAAATGAAGCGTCAGACTCACATTGATAAATCACGAATTGATCGTCCGATACTGCGCTCTCAGTCTCAGGAGCTGCTGATTTAGAGCATCCGAATAACGCTACCGTACATAGAGATGCTATCAACAATGCTTTCATACTGCGTTCCTCATCTTTATATAGTGAATAACACTTATATCTAAGTGAAAGAGACTTAGTCTCTTAACCTTTTAAGAATGCTGGTACATCTTTAATACTGTCAAGCACGACACTTGCAAGCGCTTCACCTTTTTCAGTGATTGGCTTACCGGTTCTTACCAGTACTTTAGTGCCAACACCCGCCGCTTCTGCAGCCATCATGTCTTCAGCTTTATCGCCGATCATGACCGAGTTAGCCATATCAATCTTCAGAAAGTCACGCGCAGAAATGAACATGCCTGGCTTTGGTTTACGACATTCACAATCTTGTTTGTAGTCACCAACACCTTGCTCAGCGTGGTGCGGGCAGTAATAAATACCATCTAGCTCAACGCCGTTATCAACAAAGTTCCAATCCATCCACTGCGTTAGAGAAAGAAAACGGTCTTCACTAAACATGCCGCGAGCAATACCAGATTGGTTGGTCACTAACACCAATAAATAACCCATATCTTTAAACGCTTTCGCCGCTTCAAACACACCATCGATGTATTCAAAGTCATGTTCATCATGTACGTAGCCGTGATCAACGTTAATCACACCATCACGATCTAAAAAAACAGCAGGTTTAGACAAAATTCAGTTCTCTATCAGCTCTCTATTAATCATTAATTATTACACGCTTTATTTGCTTCATCACTATCTATTTAGTTTTGCGTTCGTTAACGATTTGTTTCTAGTTTAACTTCGCAATTCGCGTTTAGCCGTCTAGACGTAAAAATATCTATTGACTTAGATCATAGAACACCATAGCATCATCTGTAAATCGAGTGAGTCATCAATATATTATTCTGTTCTACCTGCACGGGTTTCTCTATGATTAAAGTGAATCAAGTCAATAAGGTTTTTTATCAAGGCACTAAAGAAATCAATGCCTTAATTGATATCAACCTCCACATACCTCAAGGTCAAATCTTTGGAGTCATCGGCTCTTCAGGTGCAGGCAAAAGTACCCTTATCCGTTGTGTAAACATGTTGGAAGCTCCAACATCAGGTGAAGTGATTGTTGACGGTATCGACCTGACAAAACTCAGCAAATCAGAACTTAGCGAAGCACGCCGTAACATCGGCATGATATTCCAACACTTCAATCTGCTGTCTTCTCGTACTGTATTTAACAATGTAGCACTACCTTTAGAGCTTGCTGGTAAAGATAAAGCTGCGATTGAAGCGAAAGTGAGTGAACTACTTGAGCTTGTCGGCCTATCGGATAAGCGTGATACCTACCCTGCGAACTTAAGTGGTGGTCAAAAGCAGCGTGTCGCGATTGCTCGTGCGCTAGCTTCAGACCCGAAAGTACTACTGTGTGATGAAGCGACCAGTGCTCTGGATCCAGCAACGACTCAATCTATTCTTGAGCTGCTACGTGAAATCAACCGCAAGCTACACATCACGATCCTACTTATTACGCACGAGATGGACGTAGTTAAGAGCATTTGTCACGAAGTCGCGATCATTGGCGGTGGCGAGCTAGTAGAGAAAGGTACAGTTGGCGACATATTCGCACACCCTAAGACAGAGCTAGCACATCAGTTTATTCGCTCAACGCTAGACCTATCTATCCCTGAAGATTATCAAGCGCGTTTGCAAGAAACTCGTGTTAACAGTAGCTACCCATTAGTACGTCTTGAGTTTACTGGTGCAACGGTTGATGCTCCGCTGATGACGCAAATTGCTCGTAAATTCAATATCGATGTCAGCATCTTAAGCTCTGACCTCGATTACGCCGGCGGCGTGAAGTTCGGCATGATGGTCGCTGAGCTGTTCGGTAACGAAGCCGATGATAATGCTGCTATCCAATTCCTACGCGACAACAATGTAAAAGTAGAGGTGCTTGGTTATGTCCTTTAGTTTCAACGAGATTGCTGACTGGATCAGCCTTAACGGCAACCTTCTATTGGAAGCAACAGGCGAGACACTTTACATGGTTGCTGTTGCTGGCATCGTTGGTTTCGCTGTCGGTATTCCATTAGGCGTTATTCTACACACGACTAAAAAAGGTGGCCTGTTAGAGAACACCAAGCTAAACAAAATTCTTGGTGCGGTTGTGAACGTGGGCCGTTCTGTGCCTTTCTTAGTACTGATGGTAGCGATCATCCCTCTCACTAAGATGCTGATTGGTACCTTCATCGGTACAACTGCAGCGATTGTTCCGCTGACGATTGGTGCTATCCCATTCGTAGCTCGACTTATCGAGAGTGCACTACTTGAAGTACCAACAGGTCTAGTGGAAGCAGCTCAGTCAATGGGCGCAACACCCACACAAATCATCAATAAGGTTCTGCTTCCTGAAGCACTGCCGACTATCATCAACTCAGTGACGATTACGCTAGTGACTCTTGTGAGTTACTCGGCAATGGCTGGAACTGTGGGTGGTGGTGGCCTAGGTGATGTCGCGATTCGTTACGGATTTCACCGCTACGATGTGACCATTATGGCAGTAACAGTCGTCATGTTGATTGTGCTAGTACAAATTATTCAATCAATCGGTGATTCATTAGTTCGCCGCGTTGACCACAGATAACGACTTACAGACCAAAATCAAAGTCGTCTGAACCAAATTAAATAGATTTATTAAAAGGAGATTATTATGAAATTTAACCTTAAAGGTTTACTTACTATTGCAGCAGTAGCTTCAGCGCTAGTACTAGCAGGTTGTGGTGATAAAGAAGTCGATACTTCTAAGATCAAAGTTGGCGTAATGGCAGGTGCAGAAGCACAAGTTGCTGAAGTAGCAGCTAAAGTCGCGAAAGAGCAATACGGCCTGGATGTTGAACTGGTCACTTTTACGGATTATGTAACACCTAACGCAGCGCTAGATGATGGTTCTATCGACATCAATGCATTCCAACACACGCCGTACCTAGATCAGCAAGTTGCTGACCGTGGTTACAAGCTAACGGTCGCAGGTAACACTTTTGTTTACCCTATTGCAGGTTACTCTAAAGAAGTTAAATCGGTAGACGAAATCCAAGATGGTGCTCGTATCGCTGTACCAAACGACCCAACAAACCTAGGTCGTTCTCTACTGCTTCTTGAGCAGCAAGGTTTACTTGAACTTCGTGAAGGTGCAGGTCTTCTAGCTACCGTTCGTGACATCGTTGGTAACCCTAAGAACCTAACGATTGTTGAACTAGACGCAGCTCAACTGCCACGTTCTCTTGATGATGTAACTTTATCTATCATCAACACTACTTACGCGAGCTCTATCAACCTGACTCCACAAAAAGATGGCGTATTCGTTGAAGACAAAGATTCTCCATACGTGAACCTAATCGTTTCTCGTGAAGACAACCTAAATGCAGAAAACGTACAAAACTTCGTTAAAGCATATCAAACAGAAGAGGTGTACAACGCAGCTTCTGACATCTTCCAAGGTGGCGTAGTTAAAGGTTGGTAATCAGCTTAAATAGACACTTATAGATACCGAAAGGGGCTGACTCAATGTCAGCCCCTTTTTAAATGATGAAAGTTTGTTAGAAAGTAAAGCTTCTCAGGGTGAATCAAACGAAGTCGATTACTTGAGGTGATCCCAAGAAATGTTGGATACCAGACGGCAATCATCACACTTGAAATAGAAAATATCGTGGATTGGCGCATCTAACAGCCATTCACCACCACATTGTGGGCATTTGCGCTCTTTTTCATCTTTCAGGCTGATCCCACCGACACGATATAAGTAGTAGTAAGTTGGAATCTTAGTCAGAAATTCAATGCGCCCTCTTAGACCCCAACCGCGTTTAAACAACACACTCTTAGTATCACTGATCTCGGTTAGCGTTGCATGTTCAGCACGGCAACCACCACCCATTTGCACTTCATCACAGGCTTGCCATTCGGTCTGCCATTTCAGTACGGCTTTATGATCGCCATTAAATGTCGGCGGGTTACGATATAGTGGAATAGGCAACAAGCTGTCGCCACTGCGCAGCGGTGAACAGGTATGCACGAACGTCGTGTACAACACTTGCCAGCTCGGCGTTTCATCTTCGGCTACTTCTTCGGAGTTAAGATCTCGGCCAAGCAGACGCATCTTAGGCGCTAATAAACTCGCCGCAGATAAGCGCTCGAAACAGACTTTGACGAAGTCTGAATGATTACGTGGGTGTAAGCTATCTTGCTCCGGACACACAACGCGAACATAGAATTCACCGTCACCCATCACGATTGGAAACTCACGACCTAACACTTGTCCGTTATAACGAAGAGCATCCATTAAGCCATTAACCGCCTTATCGACAGCGCTTACCGTTGTGTTATCAAAACACTCAAATTGAAGTTCTAGTACGTACATCTATTTATACCGCTGGTTGTAGCTTTTCTAAAAATTCTGCCAATGTCTCGGCTAGTACATCACGATTTTTGGTGCCTAAGCGCTCTAGGATCACGTTCCCCGTTAGGTTACAGATAGAGATAACATCCAGTTCAGCATCAGTCGCGGCAATGAAAACCGTTGGTTTTAGCTTCAAACGACGCTGAGTCACTAGGTGACCTAAGATGTTTTCTTGTAGGCATTCGAAATCTTCATCACTCCAAATCTGTAACAGAGTCAGTTCGTTACCATCAAAAGTCGCGTTCATATCCGCACTAAATTGTGCGCCGTAGAAAGTCTTGACGTCTTCATGCAGAGTCAACTCAATACCCGTTTCAACATTGGTGAAATCTGCGAATTGCTCACGTGGATAGTGTTTCCACAACACGGCATCACCACTCTTTTCTTCTACGCATGGCGATACGATGTCCACTAACTCCTCATTGCGAGGTAAGCTTTGGTGTTGCTGCTGCCACGCGTCAACGTATCGCTGACTGAAAGAAAGTAGTGCGTCTTGAGCGCGTTGAGTCATGAAAATCTCCTAAACACAAAATAATAAATAGAATCGGGGACCTTTCCGTGCCGATTAAGCGATGACTTAATGACAGGGTAATGGGGATTCAGTAAAATCGACCCCATTCTAATCGAATTTGAAACGAAAGTATGAGCAAATATTCTGACGCAAAAGAGCTAGCGGGGTTAACCCTGGGCCAAAAAACTGAGTACTCTAACCAATACGATGCAAGTTTATTGCAACCAGTACCTCGTAGCCTTAATCGTAATGATCTTGCGTTAAACGGCGAACTGCCTTTTGTTGGTCATGATATTTGGACGATGTACGAGCTTTCGTGGCTAAACACCAATGGCTTACCACAAGTGGCTGTTGGTGAAGTGTTCATTCCGGCAACCAGCCAAAATTTGATTGAGTCAAAATCTTTCAAGCTGTACCTAAACAGCTACAACCAAACTCAGTTTGAAAACTGGGATCAAGTCACTGAGCGTCTAACTCAAGATTTGTCGGCATGTGCAGGCGAGTCTGTGATTGTGAATGTAAACTCAGTAACCGATTACACCAACCAACCTATCGTGACGATGGAAGGTGACTGTATCGACAATCAAGACATCCAAATCACCAGCTATGATTTTGAAGCGTCACTGCTTGAAGGCGCTGCTGGCGAGCAAGAAGTAGAAGAAACTCTACATAGTCACTTATTGAAGTCGAACTGCTTAATCACCAATCAACCGGATTGGGGCAGCGTAGAGATCGCATATTCCGGTAAGCAAATTGACCGTGAAGCTCTGCTACGCTATTTAGTTTCTTTCCGCGAGCATAACGAATTCCACGAACAATGTGTTGAGCGTATCTTCACTGACATCATGAAATACTGTGCACCATCGAAGCTAACCGTATTTGCACGTTACACGCGTCGTGGCGGTCTGGATATCAATCCATACCGTTCAACTGAGCAAGATAGACCAAGCCACAATAAGCGTATGGCTCGCCAATAATCGGCGTGAACCGCCCACACTTATTTGAACCTACAAAATCTTTAAAGGGACATTGAAATGCGTTGGTTATACGTTGTTAGTCTATTCATTTTAAGCTTAAGCACATCGGTTAATGCGTCGGTCTATTCGTCGGCGCTCCTCAATGAAGCCAATAACTTGGTTGAGATAGAACCGAGTCAAGCAAAGCGAATGGCCAACAGCTACCTAACGCTACGTATCCTTTCAGATCAACGCGAAAAGAGCCCGTCAGCTATTTCTCGTGAAGAGGCCGACTCTTCGATTAGAACCCCGAACAGCAGTATCGATGCGTATAAGATCTTAGCGAAAGCAGAGTTTAATCTAGGCAACATTCGTATTGCGATTCAGCACATCGACAAAGCCTCTGAGCTAGCAAAAACCTATAAGCTTGAGTATCTAAAGTTAGATCTGGAAATACTTAAAGTTAGGTTACTTTGGCTTACGGACAGAAAATCTGCCCAAGCAGAATCAGAGCTAAAAAAAATAGAAACAAGCTTAGAGTCGGTTAATAAGGCCTTACGCCTGACGGAAGGGATTACCTATCGCTTAATCATGTTGAAAGCCGACATTTCCTCTTATAACAACAACGTAGGGGAAGCAGAAAAGCTCTATCAAGAAGCAAAAACTTACCTAGAACAGCGTCACTCGGAAAAAGTCGTCATTGATTATCACATCACCGTCGGCGAGTTTTATCTTACCCATAAAGAGTACAACCATGCACTATCTGAGTTATTGTACGGCTACTGGAAATCAGTAGAAGGTAACCTGAGTTCGCGCCTGGCTAAAGTAAACCGCCTACTGGCACAGCTTTTCTTTGAACGTCAAGTATTAGATAAAGCTCTAGAGCACCTGTCTCAAGCTGCTGACTTTTATGATAATTTTGAAAGCTCTCCCATATTAGCGCAAGTACTAAAAAAGATGGGTGATGTGTACTTCAATCAAGGCAAATATAACCTTGCCCTCGTGCACTTTTTCAATGTCCTTGATCATGAGAGTACAGACCGAGACATCTACCAAGTCATTGACATTCGTCTAAGTTTATCTGCGACTTACTTACGACTTTATAACTACCCTCTAGCCGAGCAATACCTAGCACGAGCTCTTGAACTGCTGGAGTATTCCGACATTCCTAAATTGGAAGGCCGCGCTGCACTCTTATCCGCAGGTTTGGCATACCACCTACAAGAAAGCGAAGATGTAATTAAGCATGCGACACGTGCGCTCAAGATTTCGCGTCAGGTAGAAAACATGCGCCTGTCGCAACACTCCTACCACTTGCTCTCTTTAGGTTATGAGCAAGCAGGGCGTCCACAACAAGCGCTAGCAAATCTCAAACAATACAATATCCTTGTCTCTTTGGAACAACAAAAACTCAACCGTGTTGGTGAAGACGCATTCCGCCAACAAAAAGAGTTTGCCGAGCAAACGCTCCACTATGCAGGTCAAGAACAAGAATTAGAGAAATACAAACTTGAGCACCATAAGTTCCAGAAAATATCGTTCGCCTTATTTTTGTTCAGCATTGTCTTGTTCTTCTTTGTGCTACGCCGAGGCTACATCATTCAAACCTTAGTCACGGAAATGGATTCACTGCGTACCGACCTATTTACACACTCACGCTCAAAGCTTCCAAATCTAAGAATGCTGAACGCGAAGCTATCAAATTCTCTAGAACAAACCAGCCAAAACTTCGAACAATGGCAACTTGGTGAGTTGATTCATGAACCACTCAACGACCGTTTACGCTTTGTGATGATAGATTTACCGTTCCTACGCAATATGTACACTCAGAACGGTTATAAAGCAGGTTTAGAGCTCGAAGATGCTTTCGGCGAGTTCCTTAAATCTAAGCTTGAAGGTCCTGCGCGCGTCTACCACTTCTCGGATGCGAACTTGCTTTACATCGAACCAAATGCTGACCGTGATACATCGCCTGAGGCTATGTTCAGAAAGATTCAATCTTGGATTAATCACTTCGAACCAGAGCGAAACATTAATCGAACCGTCCGCATGGGCATCGCTGACTACCCGTTCTTACCACGCGCTTATACCGCGATTAACGACCAAGAACTCCTCGATGTACTATTAATGTCGACCAACCTGGCACGTGAAATCAGCCTCAAAGAACGCAGTAGCCAATGGGTTTACCTTAAAGCCATCGACAATGCCCCCGCAGCGAGCCTTGCAACGGGTAACATAAGAGAGGCTTGTAAACATGCGATTAATCAAGGGTTAATAAAGATACAATCCTCACACCAGAATGAGGACAATATCAAAAAAATGCTAAAAGATGACTGATTTGCGAGCGGTTAAACGTCGTAGGTCGTGACCTTATTTTTAGTTTTGTTATTATCAAGGTCACGGAATTTCATCTATACGATCGAGTACGATCTACGCGGCGCTAATTAATACATCTATGGGCATTCTTGAAAAAGACATTCAGGCGCAACTCCACCAGCTGAAATATCAGTTGGATCAAGTCCGCTTGACGCAAAGAGATACCTCGTTCAAATTTATTCGAGAACAAAAAGTTCTCAAGCGTATCGTTACGTCTTTAAGTGATGCATGTGTTGGCAGCAACACTCATTTAGATGAAAATCTCATTGCCCTTAGGGAAGAGCTCGAAAAGCAAAAAGACATTAGCTCAATGATCCCCAAGTTGGCAGTATTAGAAAGGATGCTCAAGCAAAAAACGTTGGCTATGGATAAACAGAACGGATATCTGGATGATAGTATTAAGCACAGTGGGGAAACGCTGCAGCGTATAACTGGCCTTCCGGCACAGCTAAAGCGCGATCTAAGAAACTTACTTAGCTTCTCCGAGTGTCATGGCAGTCAAAAAGTCGACCATGCCATGAAGCTTCTCAGCATTTATGAGCGTGCCATTAAGATTATGGCAAACAACTCACGCACTCATTTTGCCGACGTAGATCAATCAACTGAACAAGAACTCCTTTCCGAACTATCAAACGAATTACAACACCTGATCACTGAACTCGACTTCGAGGGTGAATCGGGGGATCTACTGACCGATATTCGAGCGAAGCTACTACTTGGTGTTTCAACACAAAACCTACTTGAGCTAGCACTTCAGATCCTCAAACTGGTGATTGATGGCACGAGCCTAGAGCGTAAGCAGTCTGAACAATTTATCGAACAACTCAATTCCTCGCTCGCTTCTAGTATCAAAACAGCAGATCAAAACTCCGACCAGAGCCAAAGCTATTTTGAACATCGCCAAGGTCTTAATTCTGAGTTGAATGAACTTGTTACTAAGAGCCAAAGCTCTGTTGATAAAGCAACGGATATTGATAACTTAAAACTTTCGATAAACCCGCTGCTCAGTGAAATTGCCTCTCTTTCAGAAAGACTGAATCACGCAGAACAGAAAGAACAAGCTCTAATAGAAAGAATGAGCTACGGAAAAAACCAATTAGATTCGCTCTATGAAGTCACCCAAGATTACCGCAAGCGTCTAGAAGATCAGGCTCAGCGTATGCTGCTTGACCCTCTGACTAAGATCTACAACCGTACCGCCTTCACCGATCGTTTAGAGTTAGAATATCGTCGCTGGATTCGCGCACAACACTCACTAAGAGTCGTGCTACTAGATATCGATAACTTCAAAGCAATTAACGATAGCTTTGGCTATACCGCTGGTGACAAAGCACTCAAGATCATCGCAAGAGCCATCACCAAAGAAATTGGTACTACCGATACTGTCGCTCGCTTTTCTGGTGAAGAGTTCATCTTGCTACTTCCCGAGCAAAGCGATGAATATTGCCATCAAGTGACTCAAAGCATCCAGAATCAAGTCAGCCGCTTACCTTTCAAATTCCGTGACCAACAGATCACAATTACCTTGTGCGCGGCAAGTACTCCGTTTAAAGAGTCAGACACACCTGAAGAAGTATTAGAGCGACTCAATAAAACACTAAACAAAGCCAAACAGCGCGGTAACAACCAACTTGTTTGGGACTAAGACAGCCCTAGATTTAATTTATTTCATTTTTTCAAATACTTATCACATACCATATCCCTCAATGTTTGCTAAGCTAATGATTAACATTCGCTTAACAAGCATTCTTGGCAAGCAACGCTGTCGTAATCGTTTCGTCTGGTTAATTCTCTCGCCTTTAACCAAACACTTTCAACGTTAGCTTCTCATCTCGAACTAAAGGGCCACTTCCAACCTCCCCTAGTTCTTTTCAACAAGGAGGCACTATGATCACTCATATCAGCCCTGCCGGTAGCATGGATTTACTCTCTCAACTTGAAGTTGAGCGTCTTAAGAAAACCGCATCTAGTGATCTGTACCAGCTTTATCGTAACTGTACGTTAGCGGTACTCAACTCGGGTAGCCACACCGACAACTCCAAAGAGCTGCTCGATAAATATCAATCGTTTGATGTTGAGGTCGTCCGTCGTGAGCGCGGGATCAAACTCGAACTAAGCAACCCTCCAGAACATGCCTTTGTGGATGGTGAAATCATCAAGGGTATCCAAGAACACCTATTCTCGGTGCTGCGTGACATTGTCTACGTCAACATGCATCTTGCAGACAACCAAAGACTCAACCTGACTAATGCCACTCATATTACCAACCTTGTGTTTGGTATCTTGAGAAATGCAGGTGCACTTACGCCAGGTATCGAACCTAACCTGATCGTGTGCTGGGGTGGTCATTCAATTAATGCCACTGAATACCAATACACTCGTGAAGTGGGTAATGAACTTGGCCTACGTGAACTAAACATCTGTACCGGTTGTGGACCGGGGGCAATGGAAGGGCCAATGAAAGGAGCTGCAATTGGTCACGCGAAACAGCGCTATACAGACCACCGTTACTTAGGGCTAACTGAACCATCAATCATTGCGGCTGAGCCACCAAACCCGATAGTGAACGAACTGGTGATCATGCCAGATATCGAGAAGCGTCTTGAGGCATTCGTTCGTATGGCGCATGGCATCATTATTTTCCCCGGTGGTCCAGGTACGGCTGAGGAGCTGCTGTATATCTTAGGGATCATGATGCACCCAAATAACGTCGACCAACCAATGCCGATTGTTTTAACAGGTTCAAAAGAGAGTGAAGCTTACTTCCGTTCTATCGACAAGTTCATCGGCGAAACCTTAGGGCCTGATGCGCAAAAACACTATGAGATCGTGATTGATGACCCAGCACGCGCTGCGAAAATCATGAAACAGGCAATGCCAGATGTACGCTCTCACCGTAAAGAGACTGGCGATGCCTACAGCTACAACTGGTCACTGCATATTGAACCTGAGTTCCAACTGCCATTCGACCCTACACATGAATCTATGGCGGCGCTTGATCTGCATATGGATCAGAAAACAGAAAGCCTTGCGGCGAATCTACGTAAAGCCTTCTCTGGAATTGTGGCAGGTAACGTCAAAGCTGAAGGTATTTTGGAGATAGAGAAACATGGCCCCTTCCTGATTGATGGCGACAAAGAGCTGATGACAAAAATGGACCAGCTGCTGAATGACTTTGTTGAACAGCATCGAATGAAACTGCCGGGCGGCACTGACTATGTTCCTTGCTATAAAATTATGCCTAGCAGCGAATAACGGCAAGTAACTGATAACAAGCCACAAGTATAAAGTTAAACAAGTCATGACGTTTACGTCACCAAAGTTTCAACTCACCAAGTGATACGTTACTATAAGGGGCTAGCAGCCCCTTATTTATTGCCTATTTAGTGGAAACTTATGTCTATCCATCTTGTTATTATCGATGCCTTGAACCTCATCCGACGCGTGCACTCTGTTCAGCCGGACCCAACCGATATTGCAAGAACCATCACCACGACTGCTCGTACTCTTAATCGCATCCTAAACGAATCAAAACCCACTCATATCATTGCGGTATTTGATCATCATTTACAAGATCGAGGTTGGCGCGCGGAAGTCCTTCCCGCTTATAAGCAAAACCGTAAGCCGATGCCAGAACCATTGATGAAAGGTCTCGATGCGATTCAACAAGCTTGGTGGGAATTAGGGATTGATTCACTGCTCTCTGACGGCGATGAAGCGGATGATCTAGTTGCAACATTGGCAAAGAAAGTCGCTGACCACGGAGAAACTGTCACTATCATTTCGACAGATAAGGGCTACTGCCAACTGTTGTCTCCAACGCTACAAATCCGTGATTATTTCCAACACCGTTGGTTAGATAAGCCCTTTATCGAAGCGGAATTTGGCGTAAAGCCAGAGCAACTGGCAGATTACTGGGGATTAACGGGCGTCAGCTCAAGCCAAGTCCCCGGAATTCCAGGTATAGGGCCAAAAGCAGCCAAAGAGATATTAACGATATACCCTGATATCGAAACAGCATTCCTAGCTGAAGACTTACCGAAAAAGTATCGTAAGAAATTCGATGAGCATATCGAGTCGGCTCGCGTATGTAAGCTCGTTTCTGCACTCAAAACAGACATCGATTTAGGTTTTAATCTGCAAGATATTCGCTACGAAGCTGTGTCTTAATCTGACGTCACAAATTCAGTCATTAAAGCTAACCGTTAGAAATAAATCCGCTTATAAATCAACAAATAGAAAATAAATCATTAGAAAGCAGAAAGCCTTAGTCTGAACTAAGGCTTTTTTGTTGTTTCATTTTAAGACGAAACATTGCACTTATACTGATAACTCTCTATTTCTAGAATAACTTTCAGCTAAGAGCAGATTAGAAGCTATAAGCGATAGAAGCTTTAAAGTTACGACCCGCTTCATAGCTGGTGTACTTTTCTGAACCCCAAGAGATACCAAAACCAGTATGCTCAGCGTACTTCTTATCAAGCAGGTTATCGATACCAAGGTTCATCTCTAGGTCTTTAGCAAACGTCGGTGTGTAAGCCGCCCAAATGTTGTGCGTTGCGAAGCCTGAGCGTTTGATCTCTTTGCCTTTTTCGTTCTCGTAATCGTTCCCCGGAACAAAGCGTGAATCCCAACCAAACACAAATTCATTGTTTAGGCTGTAGTTAAAACCGGCCTTAAAGTTATGAATACCGGTTTTATTCATGTGACTTGTCTTGCCGTTTTTCAGGCTCTTTTGCTCACCATCAGAGTAAGAGTGGTTAGCGTAAACACTTAATGCATCTAACTGATAGCTCAATACTGTCTCTACACCCCAAACTTCAACATCATACTTATTAGATAATGTTGCGTTGTTCTTAGTTGGGTGCATTTGGTTATCAAGGTCATAGGTATAAGCCGTGAAACCTAGAATCGCGTAATCAGCCGCAAGCAAACGTGTTAGCTCGTAATCAAAGCCAGCTTCGTAGTTATTACCCGTCATCGCCTTAGTATCAGACTGCTTAACTTTGCTTGGTGCTTTCATCGTTAGCGTTTCTGGTAGTGACGCGCCTTTAAACAGACGACCGTAACCTACACGAAGTTTTAGGTTTTCCGTTGTTTGGTATTCACCTTTGAACTTTGGAGATAGTTGGTCAAACTCGCCCTTATACACACCACCCAGTTTATGAACGTCGTAACGAAGACCTGTTGTCAGACGGAAATCGCTGAATTCGTACATATCTTGCAGATACAGACCGTAAGCCGTCACCGTACCACCATCCATGCTGTACTTCTCAGTTTGGCCTTGCTTAGTACCGCTTAGATATACGCCTTCACCAGCATCAATCCATTGCTTGGCTTTGTAGCCCTCAAGACCATAAGTAAGCTCATGCTCACCAACCCAAGAAACGTTACGAATGTCACCACCAATGGTTGTTACATTGTATTCACGCTTAGGGTAAGACATTTTGCCATCTTTGAACCATTTACCTGCCGGTGTTTTGCCCCAAGCGGTACCTTCAAGAGCATCACGATCCATGTATTGACGGTTGTAGTAAACATTACTTTTCAGATGAACTAGATCACTACCCGCATCGTATTCGTGCTGTAGCGTCACTGTATCGCGATTAAGCGAATGATAGTCGTGTTTATCGTCAGCATACAGAGCACCCGCCTTTTCGCCAGAAAGCTGACGCGTACCACCATCACTGTATCGGTTGAAAGTCAGTTTAAATTCATTGGCATCATTAGGAATGAAAACAACTTTAGCCAAACCCGACTTAAGCTCACCCTGCTTAGAGGTTACCGCTTCTTGATCAGGAATGTGCAGATCGCCATCTTCTGAATAGTTCGCAATACCCATGAACTGTAGCTTGTCGTTCACTTTTGCATACACAGCAACGTTGGTTGCAAAACGCTCATAAGCTGTTTGATAGCTTGTTTTTACTCGAGCACCAACGCTTTCACCCGGCTTAAGAAGATCGCTTGGGTCTTTCGTTTCGTAGCTAAATGAACCATTGATAGCACCAGAACCTGACAGTGCAGAGTTACCACCTAATTCAATTTCAGCTCTTTTTAGCATTGCAGGATCAATCGCTTGGTCACCAGAGTGGTGGAAAAGCTGACCTTCTTGTCGCGCACCATCAATAGTCACTACGGCAAATTTGTCTTCCATACCACGTACAAATACTTTGCGTGAGTAACGTGCGTTCCCGTCAACCGTAACGCTAGGCATAGTATTCAAAACATCTTTGATGTCTGATGCTTGCTTCTTTTCCAGTGTGTCAGAGTTGATTTCAGTCTGAATCAATTGGTCAAGGGCAGAACCGATAACGACTACGGTTTCTGGTTCGTCGGCAGCAAATGCTGTAAATGAGGTTAAGGCAACCGTAACGGCTACTGATAATGCTTTAAGTTTCATAATGCGACTTATATTTTATAGATTTAAGTAAAAGTGCACGAATGGTACACGACACTAATAACAATGTTAATAGTAATAGTTATCATTTACATTCTTTACTTACATTTACTTACTTATAATAAAATACAATTTGATTAGGATGTTCTTGCTGTAATTTACTGCTGAATTTTAAATAAACCCTTCTTCGTTTCATCGCTGAACTAGGTAGCCGTAAGTATCGATAGCTTACGGCTTTTTTGTCTCATATCGACACTAATAGTCGACAATTCGACGACTATCAACCAAGTTGAATTAGTCACATTTACACTTAAATATGACTAAAAAACGCATATAGACCAACCTTTCTAAACTACCCATACGAAGCGATAATCAAACTCATAAACAAACTTCAGATATAAAAAATGCCCCTTAAAGGAGCATTTTCTTTATCACTGACACACTAACGTAAATATTAGTACGGTGAGATATTCGAAAGCGACTGAATATGAACCGTGATCTCTTCGCGATCGTGGTAAAGGTGCTTCGCCTGCATCTTGAACTTCACTTTGTTATCAATCAGGAACTGCTTTAGGTTTTCGATATCCTGCAGAACTTCATCGTAACGGCCTTTCATTGGCAGTTTAAGGTTGAACAGTGCTTCTTTCGCCCAGCCTTTGATGATCCACTCACCCATAAGGTGTGCAACACGAGCTGGCTTCTCAACCATGTCACAGATAATCCAAGTGACGTTCTTACGGTCAGGTTCGAATTTAAAACCATCCACCATGTGGTGCTTAATTTGACCCGTTTCCATTAGGCTATCTGCCATCATGCCGTTATCAACACAGTGAACAAACATAGAGCGCTTAACCAATTGGTAAGTCCAACCACCTGGACACGCGCCTAAATCTACGCCCCACATACCCGGAGCCAGACGTTCGTCCCACTCATTACGAGGGATGAATACGTGGAATGCTTCTTCTAGCTTCAATGTAGAACGACTTGGTGCATCTGATGGGAACTTCAAACGAGGAATACCCATGAAGAACTGCGAGTTGTTGGTTGGGTAAGAGTAACCAACAAAACAGTGACCCGGAGCGATAAAACATAAGTGAAGCACAGGCTTCTTAACATTGTCTTTCGCTGTCATCAGCCCTTTACCGCGCATTGCTTGACGCATTGGCACAGTAAACTTACGGCAGAACTTCAAAAGCTCTTTCGCTTCATTGGTGTCTGGTGTTTCAATACGGATATCGCCACAACGTGGGAAACCTTCTTTCTCAGAAAGCGCCTCAAGAATTGGAGAAATACGATCATCAGTCGGCAGATCTTTGATTTCAACCGCTACCGCGATCATTTGACGAGCAAAGATCAACGATTGGAAGTCGATCTCTTTTACCAGTTTATCGGCTTCGCCTGCTTGATAACATTCAAACAATACAAAGCCTGTATTGTTCTTTAAGCGAGGAAAACCAAACACTTCCAGTTGTGTTGCCTTGTCTTGAATTTCGCCAGCACATTCTTTTTCAAAACCAGAGCGACAATAAAGTAGTACGTGTTTCACTGAGTTACCTCTTTTATATTCAAAGCAGCGAAGGAGAAGACTCCCCAACCAATGATAAATAGTAGACCACCAAACGGTGTTATAGGGCCAAACCATTTTATTCCTGTCAGTGCTAAGCCATAAAGGCTGCCACTAAAACAAAGGATGCCGATGATAAAGCAAATTGCCGCAATGAAAAAATATTTTTGTGATTTAGCGCCAAGTTTCATCTGCAGCAGTGCACCACACGCCAATATTGCTAGTGTATGGATAAACTGGTACTGAACACCTGTCTCAAACACGCCTAGCAGATACTCTGGCAAGACAGCTTTTAACCCGTGAGCGGCGAAGGCACCTAGCATTACGGCTATTGCGCCAGAGATACCTGCAAAAGTGAGTAAATACTTACTTCTCATTAAGCACCTCTTTGATAAACGCCGATAGTTTCTCAACGGTTAACGCTATGTTCTGCTGTTCGGTGTAGCCAGAGCTCTTACGAGGCTTAAAGCTGTGATCGCCATCAGGAATAAACTCAACACGAATCGAATCCGACAGGTCGAAATCAGCAAACTCTTCTCGCTTACCAAAGGTATCACGTTCACCCTGCAGAATAAGACACGGCTTTGCTAACTCAGCCAAGTGCTCACCTTTGTATTTCTCTGGTTTGCCTGGCGGATGGAAAGGAAAGCCTAAACAGGCCATTGCAGCCACCTTATCAACTTCAGACAAATGGCTCGCCATACGTCCTCCCATCGACTTACCGCCAATCACAAGCTTATCGGCATCTACCTGTCCGATAATATCTTGGTAAGCTTCGAGCAGTTTAGGGGCTCGATCAGGTGGACGACGCTTACCATCTTCAGCACGTTTGATCATGTAAGGGAAATTAAAACGAATCACTCGTATCCCTTTAAACGCCAACCCTTTTGCTACCGACTGCATGAACTCATGATCCATACCTGCGCCAGCACCATGTGCAAAGATAAAGGTTATTGGGTTGTCTTCACCATCAATGATGAGGTTATTCATCAAGTAAGTCCTCTTGTTCACTTTGCGCTTTCGCCAACATCCAATCACGGAAAGTCGCAATACGCCCCATGTCAGCTTGTTTCTCATGACACACTACATAGAAGGCGTTCTTACTTACCAACACTTCATCAAAAGGGGCAATCAAACGACCTGCTTCGATTTCAGGTTGCGCCAACACATTATTACCCAAAGCAATACCTTGCCCGTGAGCGGCCGCCTGCAATACCATGGTTGAGTGACTGAAGATAGGGCCATGATTAACGTTTACCCCATCAATACCATTTTGCTTAGCAAACTGTTTCCAATCCTTTCGAGATGTATCATGCAGTAGCGTATGACATGCCAAATCACTGAGAGATTCTAAAGGTTTAGCTCCTAGCAGCACGGAAGGTGAGCAAAGAGGAATTAAGTATTCTTGGTAAAGTTTATCGGCTCTGAGCCCCGACCAATTCCCTCGGCCATAGTAAATAGCCACGTCTACATCATCGGTCAACGAGCCTTCATCCATATCAACGGCTTTGATTCTTACATCAATATCAGGTT
This sequence comes from Vibrio sp. 1F253, assembly GCF_041439295.1. Taxonomy (NCBI): domain Bacteria; kingdom Pseudomonadati; phylum Pseudomonadota; class Gammaproteobacteria; order Vibrionales; family Vibrionaceae; genus Vibrio; species Vibrio sp. 1F253. Next base: position 96,881 of record NZ_JBGONU010000007.1, read on the forward strand.
CTTGCTGATTAAAGTCAGCGAGCCTTGGTACCAACCATTGAATAGCAAAACTCGGCGGCAAACTGATGGTCAATGCGCCCTTCTCACTTCGCTCAAGCACTTTGTCTGTCGCTTCTGCCAGTGATGTGAAAATATCTTTGATATCCAAGAAGTAGCTTTGACCTTCTTCAGTCAGCAGCAAAGAGCGGTTTCTTCGACGAAACAGCTTCAAAGATAAGAATTCTTCAAGCGCTTTGATCTGATGACTGACCGCGGCTTGAGTAACAAACAACTCTTCTGCGGCACGCGTAAAACTCAAGTGTCGAGCCGCGGCTTCAAACACTCTTAGCGAGTTTAATGGGGGTAATCGACGAGACATAGTTACTCTCTAAATAAGCATTAGTTTTTTTTATCTGAAACATTATAATTTGTCCATTGCCTAGCGGCCAGAGAAATTCTATATTTCATCCCGCAGCAGCTAGCCTGAACGGCTTGATTCTCTCTAGAATCAATTGGTTTAGCTCCTGCGATGTTGTGTTTGCAAACTCGTTCTTTTCGAGTTGGGTAGAGTTCTACCAAATGTTTTGTTGCAGTTCTATACTGAAACGAGGCATGTACTTCCTGTATTTATTTTGACCTGTCTGTCAAATTTGTTTACACCGCCTTATGGGCGGTGTTTTTTTATGTGCAAAGAAAAGTAACAATAAGTTTATCAATAGCTGTGCTAATTAATCTTTATTATTTTTCATCGCTAATCACAGAATCAGACACCCACTCAAATAAACAACTGAACACATACAAATAGCACCATTGACTACCACTAAAAAATAACAGAGTCCTTCAAGATACTTACACTTCCTCGACAATCCAAAGTGTTTAGACTCCATCGTCTTGATACATTAAATCGACAGTTCAAAACAGAGCATGACGATAGCACGTCCAAACGCATGCCTCTGTCTACTGTCAATCCTTCATCATAGACAATAAAAAAGCCGCTTACTTTTCAGTATGCGGCTTTGCAAAATTATTAACGCTTGGTCAACACACCACTATGGGCGGTAAACCTTAACGTTGTGGAAGCCTTGCTCTTGCAAGTAAAGCGCTTGCAGACGACTCATGACACCACGGTCACAGTACAACAAGTACTCTTTCGATTGGTCTAGGTCACCAAACTGAGTGGAAAGCTTGAAGAACGGGATGTGTTTGATTTCAACACCATCGATCTCTAGCGGGCTTTCATCTTCTTCGTCTGGGCTACGGATATCAAGAACGACAGCGTGCTCAGCAACGGCTTGAACTTGCTCCACTTCTGGTGCCTGTTCTTGGCTCTCTTTCTCGATATCACGGATATCCATAATACGAGCATTCTCGATCACTTGCTCTAGCACTTCGAAGTTAAACTTAGCTTCTTCCGCTTCTAGTTTGCCTTTCTTCGCTTTCACGGTTGGCTTCTTAGAGATAACACCACAATACTCAGGCATTACTTTAGCGAAGTCTTCAGTACCAATCTTGCGAGACAGGTCGATGATATCTTCTTTGTCCCAGTTGATCAGTGGACGAAGGATCAAAGTGTCCGTCACGTTGTCGATATGACGCAGGTTAGTTAGCGTTTGGCTAGAAACCTGACCAAGAGCTTCACCCGTTACTAGTGCTTCGATACCGAAACGCTCTGCAACCATACCACCAGCACGCATGAACATACGCTTAAGAACAACGCCCATTTGGCCATCTTCAACGTTCTCAAGGATCTCTGCAACTACAGGTTCAAAATCGATAGAGATAAACTTCACCTTTGCAGATGAACCGTATTTATCCCATAGATAATGAGAAACCTGCTTAACACCAATCTCGTGAGCAGGGCCACCAAGATTGAAGAAGCAGTAATGCACTTTAGAACCACGTTTGATGTGTAAGTAGCTTGAAACACCAGAATCAAAGCCACCAGAGATCAAGCTAAGCAGATCTTCTTGAGTACCAAGAGGGAAACCACCTAGGCCTTTATGACGTTCAATAACTTGGTTTAGCTTATCGTTCTCGACTTCAACTTTAACGGTAATATCTGGATTTTTCAGTTTTACTTTTGCTGATTCAACCGCTTGATTTAGACCGCCGCCTACGTAGCGTTCTAGCTCGATAGAAGTAAAATCATGCTTACCACGACGCTTAGCACGTACAGAGAAAGTCTTACCTTCAATAAGAGCACCGCTACGCTCGAGAACTTGCTCGTAAATATTGTGCAGGTCTTTAAATTCTGATTGCTGAACTTCAAGGGAGTGATGAATACCCGGAGTTTGCGTCAATACTTCAAGTGTTTCTTTAAAGTATTTGTCGCTCTCAGACGTCACTTCGATATGGTCACGGCGGTTGAAGACAGCCACAGACTCAGTACGACGCTGAAGAATAGTACGAATATTACGTTCTAGAATCTTTGTGAAGCGCTTACGCACCGATTCACTTTTTACAAAAATTTCCGGGTGGGGCTTAACAATAAATTTCATAGTACTTTCACGCCAATAAGGTTCACAATTTTAATAGGTTCATCACCACGTAAAAGGTCATTTCACATAGTTATTGAAGCAATAATAGATCAATATTAAATCTAAGGGCGCGAATTATACATGAGAAAATCAAACAAGGAAAAGAGTGCGTGCTTTGGTGCCATTAATAAACTCACCTTAGTGACAAACTATCGTCTCGATTTCATCCAAGCTCATTTATCCATATCTTCTCTTCTCTTCTCTTCTCTTCTCTTCTCTTCTCTTACTAGCTTGGTACAAACCCTTTTGTGTATCAGACAAAGAAAAAGCCCAATCTACGACAGATTGAGCTTTGGGATGCATATTCTTGGTAAATACTATTCAGTGATTACTGGGACTTCTTCACTGTAAAGCGGTTCGCCCTGCATAATACTGATTTCAACACGACGGTTTAAGCTACGTTGCCATTCAGTATCGTTCGGCTCTACTGGCTCAGTATCAGCCATACCACGCACTCTTAAGCGTTGATGAGAGAAACCACGGACCTTTTCCATCTCTTGAGCCACAGACACCGCACGCTGCGATGATAAGTCCCAATTAGAACGGTAAAGCTCAGAATCAAGACGTTGATTATCAGTATGCCCAGAGATTCGGACAATGCCCGGAACATCTTTCACTAACTCGGCAACCTGTCTCACCAAAGGTCGGAACTTAGGCTGTAGGAAAGCGGATCCTGATGGGAATGCACCCTTCTCGCGAATTCGAATCACAATTTGCTGGCCAAGGTTTTCCACCTCAATCGCGCCTTGGTCGATCTCTCGCTCCAACGCCTTCTTGATGCTCTCCATCAAGGTTTCCATCTCTTGAGACTGTTCTTGAGCTTGCTGTTGCTGCTGATCTGATTCTGAGTTTTGGTTGTTGTGCGCAGAAACCTCTGCTGATTTACCCCCCGTCATCTTGCCCTGATCACGCATCGTACCGCCAGCACGCTCAGATTCCCCTTCATGAAACTCTAGAGTTTGCTGCGTAATATCAATGGTTTGCTGCATGATTACATCAATAGGCGTCGGTTCTGGGCGACCAGGACGAAACTCCTGCGCAATAATGCTGGTACCTTTAGGAATGTCTTTTACTTCCAAGCGGTTTTGTACACCAAACGCGAATTTCATTGAGCCTGCGATCTGTTTAAATTTCAGTACGTCCATCTCAGAGAATGAGAGGAGCAGTACAAAGAAGCACATCAACAATGACATCAAGTCAGCAAATGTTCCCATCCATTGTGGCAAACCCGGAGGGGGACATTTACATGGATTTTCTTCATCCATTTTTATTCCCCTTAAGCCATTTCACCATCAATCGTACGTTTACCTTCGTTAAGGTAACTCTTCAGGTAACCGTCAATAACTCGTGGGTTTTGACCATCTTGAATCGCGAGTACGCCATCCATCACCAAACGACGATTCAGTGTCTCTTGGTCACGACGTAGAGCAAGTTTGTCCGCGATAGGGAAGAACACCATGTTCGAAAGAATTGCACCATATAGAGTGGTTAAAAGTGCAACCGCCATCGCCGGCCCGATCGCTTTTGGATCATCCATGTTCGAAAGCATGGCAACCAAACCAACCAAGGTACCAATCATACCCATTGCGGGTGCAACATCACCAAAAGCTGTAAATACTTTAGCGCCCTGTTCGTGACGTTCTGTGGTTAACGCGATGTCTTTTTGCAGTGCTGCACGCACTACATCACCATCATGGCCATCAACCAATAGGTCGATACCCTTTTGCATGAAACTGTTGCTGATTTCCATCTCTTCAAGTGCTAAGAAACCGCCTTTACGCGCGGCATCCGCCATCTCTACGACTTTAGCAATAAGATCTTCTGGCTCATCGGCTTTAAACATAAATGCTTTACCGGCAATTTTTGCCGCACCAAAGAACTGTCCCATGGTGAATTTCATTAGAACAACAAACGTTGAACCACCAATCACGATCAAAACGGATGTCGTGTCATAGAACATCCCGAGGCTTCCACCTAGGATCATTGCCATAATTACGAAGGCAAATCCACCAATCAAACCTATTAGGGTTGCTAAATCCACTGAGCACTCCTCATGCTTTTTTACAGTTCTACGTCGACGATAATATTCTTATCGGCAAGACTATAAGATCTTTTAGTTAATTCTTCGTCTAAGTATCACACTTTTCGTTTTTGAATCACAACTATTGGCTTACTTTGGACTTATCCAAAGCGTATAAACTCGATAAAGCCACGGTTATTCAATCAAAGTAAATTCAAGCGCCTTAAAAACGAACTTTCTAGCAAAAATTCTTGGTTACATTTGACCATCTCAGCGGCCTAGGGTAACGTTCGTTCATCTTTCCAAACGCAGATTTATTATGGCTACTAAGAAACCTGAAAATATGAGCTTTGAAGCGGCTATCGAAGAGCTTGATGGCTTGGTTGATCAACTAGAAAATGGTGATCTAGCTTTAGATGATGCGCTGAAAAAGTTCGAACGAGGCATCTCCCTCGCTCGTGCTGGTCAAAGTAAACTAAACGACGCTGAACAGCGTGTTAGCATCCTGCTGCAAAATGATGAAAATGCAGAACTGAGTGACTTTAACCCACAACCTGAATAACAAATTGTATGAGATCCCCTATGATCGAGACGTTATTGTCTTATCAAGCACGTAATAACGAGCAACTTAACCTTTGGCTTGATCGCCTGCCACACCAAAATCAGAATCTCATTAACGCGATGCGTTATGGGTTACTTTTAGGCGGCAAACGCGCACGTCCGTTTCTTGTCTACATTACAGGGGAAATGCTCGGTTGCACTGCGGAAGAACTCGACACTCCAGCTTCAGCAATCGAATGTATTCATGCCTATTCTCTGATTCACGACGACCTTCCAGCAATGGACGACGACGAATTGCGTCGTGGCCATCAGACTTGTCACATTAAATACGATGAAGCAACGGCAATTTTAACTGGCGATGCACTACAAACTCTCGCGTTTACTATACTTGCGGAAGGCACATTAAGTGCTGACGGGGAAAGCAATCGCGTTCGAATGATTCAACGCCTAGCAGAAGCATCTGGTGCACAAGGTATGTGTATTGGACAAGCACTTGATATTGAAGCTGAAAACCGCTCTGTCACGCTAGAGGAGTTAGAAGAAGTTCACCGTAACAAGACTGGTGCTCTAATGAAGAGTGCGATTCGTTTAGGTGCTCTAGCTGCTGGCGAAAAAGCGTTCGAAGTGATGCCTCAATTAGATAAGTACGCCGATGCAATCGGGTTAGCCTTCCAAGTTCAGGATGATATTTTAGATATCATTAGCGATACCGAAACTTTGGGTAAACCACAGGGCTCTGATCAAGAATTGAACAAAAGCACCTACCCTTCTTTGTTAGGTTTAGAGGGCGCTCAAGAAAAAGCGCAAACTCTGCTACAGGAAGCGCTTCAAGCTTTGGCTGCAATCCCATACAATACCCAGTTACTCGAAGAGTTCGCCCGATACGTCATCGAGCGCAAGAACTAAGACAATAAGCGCGCATTACCTATGACTCTTGATATATCCAAGTACCCAACTCTTGCTTTGGCTGATAAGCCAGAGGATTTGCGTCTACTTCCAAAAGAGACGCTTACACAGCTTTGTGATGAATTACGCACCTATCTTCTAAACTCAGTGAGCCAGTCAAGTGGCCACTTAGCATCGGGCTTAGGTACGGTAGAGCTAACCGTTGCTCTGCACTACGTGTACAACACGCCTTTTGACCAGTTGGTTTGGGATGTTGGTCACCAAGCCTACCCGCACAAGATCCTTACAGGTCGTCGTGACCGCTTATCGACTATCCGTCAAAAAGATGGACTGCATCCATTCCCATGGCGTCAAGAGAGCGAATACGACACGCTTTCTGTTGGTCACTCTTCAACATCGATCAGCGCCGGGCTTGGTATGGCGATCAGTGCGAAGAAAGAAGGCAAGAATCGTAAAGTCGTCAGTGTCATTGGCGATGGTGCGATCACCGCTGGTATGGCCTTCGAAGCGATGAACCACGCGGGCGATATTCATAATGACATGCTGGTTATCCTTAACGATAACGAGATGTCGATCTCTGAAAACGTCGGTGCTCTGAACAACCATCTAGCTCAAGTTCTTTCTGGCAGTCTTTACACGTCAATTCGTGAGGGTGGCAAGAAAGTGCTATCGGGCGTTCCGCCGATTAAAGAGCTCGTTCGTCGTACAGAAGAACATCTAAAAGGCATGGTTGTCCCTGGCACCATGTTTGAAGAGTTAGGCTTTAACTACATTGGTCCGGTTGACGGTCACGATGTGAATGAGCTGATTAAAACGCTTAAGAACATGAGAGACCTAAAAGGTCCTCAGTTCCTGCATATCATGACCAAGAAAGGCAAAGGCTACGAGCCAGCAGAGAAAGATCCAATCGGTTACCACGGCGTTCCGAAATTCGATCCCGCACACTCAAGTCTGCCTAAGAGCACCAGCTCTAAACCAACTTTCTCTAAGATTTTTGGCGACTTCCTGTGTGATATGGCTGCGCAAGATCCTAAGCTGATGGCAATTACGCCAGCAATGCGTGAAGGTTCTGGCATGGTGCGTTTCTCGAAAGAATACCCAGAACAGTACTTCGATGTAGCGATTGCTGAGCAGCACGCAGTGACACTAGCAACTGGTATGGCGATTGCGGGTGATAAGCCAATTGTGGCTATCTACTCGACGTTCTTACAACGTGGCTACGATCAACTGATCCACGATGTAGCTATCATGGATCTACCGGTTATGTTCGCAATTGACCGTGCAGGTCTTGTCGGCGCGGATGGTCAAACACACCAAGGTGCGTTCGACTTAAGCTTTATGCGCTGCATTCCAAACATGGTGATTATGGCACCAAGCGACGAAAACGAATGTCGCCAAATGCTATACACTGGCCACCAGCACACAGGTCCAAGTGCCGTTCGTTACCCTCGTGGTAATGGTATGGGTACAGAGATTCAAAGTGAGTTTACTGCGCTAGAGATTGGTAAAGGTCGTATCGTTCGCGAAAGCGAAAAAGCAAAGGATGGCTCGAAAGTCGCTATTCTTAGCTTTGGTACTTTCCTTGAGAGTGCACTTCAAACGGCTGACGCTATTGATGCGACAGTTGCTGATATGCGCTTTGTGAAGCCACTCGATGAAGCTCTGATCAAACAACTTGCTGCTGACCACGATGTATTGGTTACAATCGAAGAAAACGCGATTGCAGGTGGTGCCGGCGCGGGTGTGATTGAATTCTTGATGAAAGAAAAGCTACTGATGCCAGTATTGAACCTTGGTCTACCAGACAAGTTTATTGCTCAAGGTACTCAAGGCGAACTGCATGAAGAGCTTGGCTTAGATGCTAAAGGCATAGAGAAGTCTATCTCTGATTACCTTGCTAAATAGCTTCCACAAGCAAACGGCATAAGCAACAAAACAAAAAAGGTTGGCCCTAGGGTCAACCTTTTTAGTATCAGAGACTTAGCTTAATGTGCTTGCAACTAAATCTTAATCCTTCAGCGAACTTAAACTAACCAGCCCGCGAAATGTGCCACTGCGTACAAGGCAACAGCCGCCATAATACCTGCCACAATATCATCAATCATGATACCTAAGCCGCCGTGTACTCGTTTATCTAGCCAGCCAATAGGCCAAGGCTTCACCATATCGAAAAAGCGAAATAGGACAAAGCCAGTGAATAACCATTTCCAGTCATCCGTAGGGATATTCAATAAAGGCACTAGGCCCATGGTGATCCAAAAGCCCGCAAACTCATCCCATACAATAGATCCATGGTCGTGCACACCCATATCATCAGATGTCACCTGGCAGATCTTGATACCAATAATACAACTAACAACCACTACTGCGACATAAGCAGGAAAAGGTAACTGAACCAGCAATAGATAAAATGGAATCGACGCAAGCGTGCCCATTGTGCCTGGAATAATCGGCGATAAGCCACTGCCAAAACCCGTAGCCAATAAGTGCCAAGGATTTTTAAGAGAAATAAGAGAAAGTGGATTTGTCATCAATTAACCTTAAAGTGATCGTAACCAGTTAAGTTCCAGCTTAGTGGTTCACCATTATTGTGTAATTTAAAATATTCTACAGGTCTTATCTGGCCAATGCAGGTGACTTTTGTACCTGTGTGCGACAAAGCACTTTCCAATGAACCTTTATTCTCTTCCGGCACGGTAAAGCAGAGTTCGTACTCTTCACCACTGGTCAATGCATACTGCTGTGCAGAACCGGTATCAGAAGAGAATTGAAGTAATTCAGCGGAGATTGGTAACGCACTCACATCAATGCTTGCGCCGACCTGAGAACGCTTAAGGATGTGTTTTAAATCGGCAATAACGCCATCAGAGATATCAATAGCCGATGAAGCTAGGTTCACGAGCGCCTGACCCGCCAATACTCGTGGAGAGCTCAAGTAGTGCCTCTCTTCTAGCTCAAGTGCATAAGGCTTAGCTTTGTTCTGTTCTGGGTCTAATATCACCTCTAGACCTGCTTTGCTGTCGCCTAAGTTGCCCGTTACGTAAATCCAGTCCCCCACTTTCGCGCCATCTCTGCGTAGTGCTCGGCCTTCTGGCACAAAGCCCTGTACAGTCAGCGTTAAACTCAACGGTCCTTTGGTCGTGTCGCCACCGATTAGTTGAATACCAAAGTAGTCTGCAAGTTTGAAAAAAGAATCACAAAATGGAGCAAGCCACGCTTCATCAACTTCTGGCATGGTCAACGCAAACGAAACCCAAGCAGGTGTCGCGCCCATAGCCGCAAGATCACTGATGTTCGAAGCCAAGGCTTTGTGTGCCACCCAAGCTGGGTTTGCTTCCGCTAAGAAGTGAGTGCCCGCCACTAAGGTGTCCGTACTGATCGCAATCTGAACATTACTTGGCGCTTTGACCAAAGCACAGTCATCGCCAGCAGCTAGAAGAACGTCTTTACGTTGTGGTTGTCGATTTACAAAATATTTTTCAATCAGGTTAAATTCGCCAGACATCACATGCCCTATCTTTAGTCTTCATACAAATCACCGTAATTATTGGTATTACGATAATTTAGTTACAAAAAAGGCCAGCATAAAAGCTGACCTTTAGATTCAATATACGAACGTCTTATTTCTTACGAACGTGCGGTGCAGCTTTATCAAGCACACCGTTAACAAACTTATGGCTGTCTTCTGCTGCGAATACTTTCGCAAGCTCGATAGCTTCGTTGATAACCACTTTGTATGGTACATCTTCGCGACGAGTCATCTCGTACATAGCTAAACGTAGAAGCGCTAGTTCCATCAAATCCAAATCTTGCATAGGGCGAGATACGAATGGACGAAGCTTGCTATCAAGTTCCATGTGGCTAAGAGCAACACCAGTTAGTAAGTCGCGGAAGTATGCAACGTCTGTTTCTGGCATAGCTAGAGCAGGTTCTGCGGCATGATGCTCTTCTTCATCATACTTACCACCAGATAAGAACTGTTCTTCAACGGTAGCAATATTTTCTTTAGTAATTTGCCAAGAATAAATTGCTTGTAGAGCAAATTGACGTGCGTTACGACGTGCGGCTGGTTTCACACTGGCCCCCATTAGGAATCGATTTCAGAAAGAACGTTGATCATCTCAAGTGCGCTAAGTGCGGCTTCTGCACCCTTATTACCAGCCTTGGCTCCTGCGCGTTCAATAGCTTGATCGATCGTATCAACAGTAAGAACACCAAACGCTACTGGAAGAGAAAATTCCAGAGACACTTGTGCCAAACCTTTATTACATTCACTACAAACATAGTCAAAGTGAGGTGTACCGCCACGGATTACTGTACCGAGAGATACAATCGCATCGAACTTACCCGTTTTTGCAACGCGTTGCGCTACAAGTGGAAGTTCTACTGCACCAGGGCAACGAACAACAGTGATGTTGTCTTCGCTTACTTGTCCATGACGCTTTAAAGTATCGATTGCACCAGAAAGTAAACTTTCGTTAATAAAACTGTTGAAACGAGCAATAACGATAGCAATTTTTGCATTTGGCGCTGGGAAGCCACCCTCGATCACTTTCATAAGCCTTCCTTTAACTATTTTCATCAAGTGAGAATCGCCGGATTCTAGCACAAAACTGTGAGCAATATCTAATGCTAATTTAGAAGAACAGACACCGGAGATGTAAAGATGATAACGCAGCGCTGCTGCCAACCATATTGGAGCAGCAAGTAGCCAAACTTGTGTATTCAACACGTTTTGAATCGGGCTTGGCTACTTTACTCTTTTATCGTAATTAACCTCTAAAAGAGCCACTGAAATCATCGGTAAATTATGTCGCTATAAACGGACATACGTCATCTTACTCGCAAACGTATTCAACAACATTAAGGCCAAAACCACCCAATGCGTGGTAACGCTTAGTGCTTGAAGACAACAAACGCATATCATGAACACCTAGGTCTTGTAGAATCTGAGAACCCACACCAACACGACGAGAAGTACCTTGTTTCTTAGCCATGGTTGGTTGCTCATTCTTATCTTGAGCTTCGAACGTCTTCACTTTATGAATCAAAGAATCAGACGACTCTTCGTTGCCAAGAATAACCAGCACACCGCCTTCATCGCCAATGCGCTTCATCGCTTTATCTAGCGACCAGCTGCGCTCGGTACCACGGTCTGAATGAAGCAGATCGGTAAACGTGTCATGCAGGTGAACACGCACCAAAGGAGCACCTTCGGTTAAGCTGCCTTTTTGCATTGCATAGTGGATCTGGTTATCAATCGTGTCACGGTAAGTCACAAGCTCGAAATCACCAAACTCTGTTGGCAAATGACATTGTGCAACGCGCTCAATCGTTGTTTCTGTGTTGTTACGGTATTCGATCAAGTCAGCTATGGTGCCTAGCTTGATGTCATGCTTTTCTGCGAACACTTCAAGATCAGGGCGACGTGCCATGGTGCCATCGTCATTTAGGATCTCAACGATAACAGACGCTGGCTCACAGCCTGCTAACCGAGCTAAGTCACAACCTGCTTCAGTATGGCCTGCGCGAGTTAGAACACCACCTTCTTGAGCAGTCAGAGGGAAGATATGGCCAGGTTGAACTAAGTCAGCCGCTTTTGCGTCTTTTGCCACAGCAGCTTGAACGGTAACAGCGCGGTCTGATGCAGAAATACCGGTTGTTACGCCCTCTGCCGCTTCAATCGAAACCGTAAAGTTAGTAGTGTATTGAGCGTTGTTGTCTTGGACCATAGGCGCTAAACCCATGCGGTTTGAACGCTCTTTGGTCAGTGTTAAACAGATTAAGCCACGGCCATACATCGCCATGAAGTTAATCGCTTCTGGCGTCACATGTTCTGCTGCCATGATCAGATCGCCTTCATTTTCGCGATCTTCATCATCCATCAGGATAACCATTTTCCCTAGGCGAATGTCTTCAATAATTTCTTGAGGAGTACTAATTGGCATTGTTCTATATCCTTTGAAATGGTTCTGCTTCCTAGAACCGACACTATTTAAACCTGATGATATTGCTCGCTTTTACAAAGTGATGTTTAGTGCACTTTATACCAACGGTTAGGCAAAACCATTCTGCTGTAAGAATTCCATTGTTAATCGAGATTCAGGCTCAGACTCTTGCTGCTGGCCTTGCAGTAAACGCTCCATATAGCGCGCTAATACATCGACTTCTAGATTCACTTTTCGACCAACATTGAATTGATCTATGGTCGTTTCTGAAGAGGTATGAGGAACGATAGTCAGCTTAAAGGCATTCTTGCGTAAATCATTCACCGTCAGGCTAATACCATCAACGGTGACTGAACCTTTTTGAGCTACGTACTTTGAGATCTCTGCTGGCATTTCTACCCAAAATTCAATCGCACGACCAACTTGGTTACGCTCAACAATCTCACCCACGCCATCAACGTGACCCGATACGATATGACCACCGAAACGAGTGGTCGGTAACATTGCTTTCTCAAGGTTAACTTTATCGCCCGCTTGGTAATCGACAAAACCCGTTTTTTTCAGGGTCTCAAGCGAAAGATCTGCACTGTAGCTGTGGTCGTTAAACTCAACCACCGTCAAACACACACCATTGGTCGCGATACTGTCGCCTAACTTAACGTCAGCCATATCAAGATTACCAACATTAACCGTTACGGTGATGTCTTCTCCGCGGGGAGTGATTGCACTCAATGTACCTACGGCTTCTACAATTCCTGTAAACATTTTAAAACTCTTTTTGTTGTCAACGACACGTATGCTGTTGGAATGACTATTTCTACTGTGGTTTCGTCGCGATAATAGGTTTCGCGACGATGCGAATATCCACACCAACCTGTCGAACATCTTTAATTTCTAGGTCAATCACATCAGACATTGAAGTGAGCCCTAATGCGCCCATCAAACCTCGTCCATCACTGCCCATTAGTTTAGGTGCTAAATAAAGGATTAGCTCATCCACTAGCTGCGCTTCAATCAAGCTTTTTGCCAAGGTAGCGCCCGCTTCGACCCAAATATGATCAATATGGTTCGCTGGCAATTGACGCATTAGATCGTGTAAATCGAGCTGACCTGCATCTGTGGTTTCGACCTCAATATCAGCAGAGGTTTCCGCAACTCTCAATACCGAAGTTGGAGTCTGGAATAACTTGAGCTCAGGATACAGCTGATTTTGGCGATCAAGAATCACGCGAATCGGCTGACGCAGCTCGTCTTCAACGTAATTTGTTTTGGTACTGCTTGGCAATTCGGCCCAGCGAACATTCAGCGACGCGTTGTCTTCAATCACCGTTTGGCTGGTTGATAGCACCGCGCCTGATTTTGCTCGATAGTTCTGAACATCACGACGCGCTTCTGGCGATGTGATCCATTGGCTTTGACCATTTTCCAATGCCGTTTGGCCATCAAGGCTCGCGGCCATCTTTAACTGAACGAATGGCATGCCCGTTTGCATACGCTTGATAAATGCAGGATTTAAATCGAGAGCATCTTGCTCTAACAAGCCGACTTCAACCTCAATACCTGCGTCGCGTAGCATCTTGATACCACGGCCTGCGACTTTAGGGTTTGGGTCCTGCATGGCACAAATCACTTTTGAAACTTGAGCCTTAATCAAACCTTCAGCACAAGGTGGGGTTCGACCATAGTGCGAACAAGGTTCTAGCGTGACATAAGCGGTCGCACCTTTTGCCTTGTCACCCGCCATTCTCATAGCGTGTACTTCGGCATGAGCTTCGCCAGCTTTGGCATGAAAACCTTCGCCAACGATCTGACCGTGGGTTTGTACAATGACACAACCCACATTCGGGTTGGGTGCAGTGGTGTAAATGCCGCGTTTTGCTAACTGAATAGCACGCGACATCATTTGAAAATCTAGGGGAGTAAAATTAGACATGATTGAGGAATTAGTCCTCTAATTTAGCGATTTCTTCGCCAAACTCTCGGATGTCTTCAAAGCTGCGGTAAACAGAGGCAAAACGGATGTACGCCACTTTATCCAATACTTTCAATTGACCCATAACAAGATTACCAATCATCTCGCTTGGTACTTCACGCTCACCAGTTGCACGGAGTTGTGACTTAATCGTACTGATCGCAAGTTCAATGGCATCAGCACTCACTGGGCGTTTTTCTAGGGCGCGCTGTACACCACCGACCATTTTATCTTCATTAAATGGTTCGCGGTTTCCATTCGACTTTATGACTTTAGGCATCACAAGTTCTGCCGATTCGAAAGTCGTAAAACGTTCACTACATGCAAGGCATTGACGGCGACGACGAACCTGATGGCCATCGGCTACCAGTCTTGAATCGATTACTTTAGTGTCGTTCTCTGAACAAAAAGGACAATGCATATCACCTCCAAATAATTAAATATCAGTGTAACGGAATTGCCAAACGTTAGGAAAGAAAAAGGGCCAATTAAGGCCCTTTTGTGTGGTAATTCATTGATTATTGCTACTCGATCGCCATTTAAAAAATGAGCTGAGGAGTAAAATTAACGACCAGCGTTAACCGCGAACTAAATAGTTCGCTTTACCTACCCACTTGTAGCTTGTCAGCTCTTCTAAGCCCATTGGACCGCGAGCATGTAGTTTCTGGGTAGATACTGCGACTTCAGCGCCTAAACCAAACTGTGCGCCATCGGTGAATCGTGTTGATGCATTCACATAGACTGCAGCTGAACCGACTGAATTAATAAAGCGCTCTGAGCTCTCTAGACTGTTAGTCATAATCGCATCTGAGTGACTCGCGTTGTGTACGCGCATGTGGTCAATCGCTTCTGCCACATCCGCAACTACTTTTACGCCTAGCGTGTAGCTTAGCCATTCTGTGTCAAAGTCGCCTTCAACCGCATCACGTTGGTCTTCAAAACCAGTAAGCAATAATTTAGCACTCGCGTCAGCAACCAAGGTTACTTTGCCTGCTAAACGCTGTGTTAGCTTAGCAAGGAAAGCCTCAGCAACCGCTTCATGCACTAGCAGCGTATCCAATGAATTACACGCTGATGGACGTTGAACTTTCGAGTTTTCAACCACATCAACAGACTTCTCAAGATCAGCGCTCTCATCAACAAAGATATGGCTGATACCGAAACCACCGATGATAACTGGAATAGTACTATTCTCTTTACACATCTTGTGCAGACCAGCACCACCACGAGGAATGATCATATCCACGTAGTCATCCAGTTTAAGCAGTTGAGAGACAAGCTCACGATCGGGTTTCTCGATATACTGAACAGAAGCCGCAGGAAGTTCCGCTTTTTCTAATGCAGACTGGATTACTTTAACCAGCTCCATGTTTGAGAAGAATGTCTCTTTGCCGCCACGTAGGATGCTTGCGTTACCAGTTTTGAGACACAGTGCTGCAATATCGATAGTTACGTTTGGACGCGCTTCGTAGATAACACCCACCACACCAAGTGGTACGCGGCGGCGAGAGAGTGACATACCGTTTTCAAGTACCTTACTGTCAATTTCGCTGCCAACTGGGTCATTCAGGCTAATCACGTTACGCACATCGTTAGCGATACCGGTTAAGCGCTCTTCGTTAAGAAGTAGACGATCAAGCAGTGCATCAGTCAGACCCGCTTCACGGCCAAGTTCGATATCTTTCGCGTTCGCTTCTAAAATCGTTGCTGCGTTGGCTTCTAGCTCATCAGCGATAATCGCCAATGCTTTATTCTTTTGCGCCGTAGATGCGGTCGCTAGGTGGAAAGCAGCGTCTTTTGCTGCGATACCCATGTTAGTTAAATCCATGTTTAACTCTCCCTAAATTCTGTCTGTCTTTGGATGCAAAAAGGCGATTCGCCTTATCATCACGAGCTATTCTTGGATTACAACAAGGTCGTCACGGTGAATGACTTCTGACCCGTAATCGTATCCAAGAATATCGCCAATATCTTTACTGTGCTTGCCTGCAATTTTTGCTAGGTCTTGGCTTGAATAACTGGCGATACCACGCGCAATTACTTTGCCTTTGCTGTCTGTGACTTGGGTAACTTCACCACGAGAGAACTCGCCTTTAACTCGAACAACCCCTTTCGCCAACAAGCTGCTGCCTTTAGTGTTGACTGCGTTTACTGCGCCGTCGTCGACCACAATGTCACCAGCTGAAGCAGGGCCCGCTAGAATCCAGCGTTTACGGTTTTCAAGCGCTTCCGCTAAAGGTAAGAAACGTGTGCCTTGTGGGTTGTCACTCAGTGAGTCAAACACCACATTTTCAGCACTGCCCGCAGCAATAATTACTTCGATGCCAGCGCGACGAGCAATATCAGCCGCCTGCAGTTTTGTCGCCATGCCGCCAGTACCTAACGTAGTACCACTGCCGCCTGCGATCTTGCGCAGTGTGTCATCAATAGTTTTCACTTCTTTGATGAGCTCAGCATTTGGATCTTTACGAGGGTCAGCCGTAAACAGGCCTTTTTGGTCCGTTAATAGCAAAAGCTTATCAGCACCGCACAAAATACCCACTAAGGCCGACAAGTTATCATTGTCGCCCACTTTAATTTCGTTGGTTGCTACTGCATCGTTTTCGTTTACTACCGGAATAATATCGTGCTCAACAAGCGCATTGATCGTGTCACGTGCATTAAGAAAACGCTCCCGATCATCGAGATCAGCACGAGTCAGTAGCATCTGGCCAATCTTAAGGCCATAGATAGCAAACAAAGACTCCCAAACTTGAATCAACTGACTTTGCCCAACTGCCGCAAGCAATTGTTTGCTTGCCATAGAGTTGGGAAGTGCGGGGTAACCAAGGTGCTCCCGTCCGGCTGCAATTGCGCCAGACGAAACCATAACCACAGAGTGGCCTTGTTTTTTTAATTCAGCACATTGACGAACCAGCTCAACCATATGAGCGCGGTCTAATGCCAATGTTCCACCAGTTAAGACACTGGTACCCAGTTTAACAACGACAGTTTTACGCTGTGTTGTTGTCCCGCTTTGATGATTTGTTGTCATGAAGTCTTTTATGGATAAAACAAATAAGAGGTGATGTTTTAGCAATCAAAAGGGGAATTCACAAGCAGAAAAGGTGCGAAATCGCACCTTTTTGCTTTATATAGAAGAGTAACCTTTAAAATCAGACGAATTCGACAGACTCTTCGTCTAACTGAACGCCGATTTCAAATTTCTTTTGAAGTTCATCAACCAGCTTTTGGTGAAAGGCTTCTTGAGTTCGAGAGACCTCAGCGATCGCCTTTTTAGGTAATGGCAAAGGATCCCAGTTACCATCGATGTTGTATTTACCCGTGTTGTACTTCGTCGAAAATCCTTCTTCCGACTTATCCAACTCCAACCACCAGCCCCAAAACTCACGTTCTTCTGGTGATTTTTTATCGTTCACACACACAGACAAGCAATCAAAAATATAGTGGCCTTCTTCTGATTGCGGCTCCCTTAAGTAAGGGCCTATAGCCTTTAAAACATTTAACAAGCGATAATGCGTAGGTTGTTGTGTCACTTCTGACATATTGAATCTCCATTTCAATGTTAAGAATGACGTTACTCAGAATGTTATACGTAGAAACTACGCAGTTGGATTTTATAAATTATTTCTGAGTATCAAGTACTTACTTTGTACACTTTTCATGCTTAACTAATTTAGGAGAAATGTCATCTAAATAATTCATCCTCAAGCCACTTTATCGCCAATTCGAGGGATTGCTCATAACCTTGTGTAATTGATTTAGCTTTGATTTTCTTCGCTTTACCGTAATCACTGTAAATAGCAACCAGTTGATTATCCATTGGAGGTGATACTGGGTCGCCCTCTAACGCTAATGCCAAGATAGGCACACTGGTTTTACTGTTTGACAGCAAACCTTGCACCTTGAGTGACCACGCCATCAATTGCCCAGAAAGACTATTGATATCAACGGCCCCTTTACCAAGACGCGAAGCCAACACATCTAAATGCATTTTAGGCATCTGTTTCAATTTGTCGGCATGAACAAAGATATCGTGAATTGGTGCGCCTAAAGAGATACACGCTTTAAGCTTATGCTGCTCAAGGAAAGATAATCTCACCATCGCATTGCCACCAAAGCGGAAGCCAAACAAGCCAACCTTGTGGTGATCGACCCACGGGATGTTAGGCAGTTCATTCAAGACTGCTTGGTGAAGACAAGATGAGTCTTCTGTTAACGGCCAATGTGCACTGTGTCCTATTGATGGCATGTCTACCGTTAACATAGCAATGTTCTTTGGTGCTAAGTAATCCCTAAACAAGCGCCACATATCGGTTTGCAAGCTATCTAGACCCGCGCTGACAATCACAACCGGTTGTGGTTTGTCTGTTTTGGTTAGATGCAAGTTCGCTTTGATCTTCTTGTTTTGGTATGGAATATCAATCTGTTTGACGATCAACTTCGTATGCTTAATTGCTTCAGAATAAGCTGCGTTGGCCAACACTTGAGCCTGAGCCGCCAAATTGTCGTTCTTGAGATGTGGGTAGCCCGCTATGCTGAAGCACAACGATGCTGAAAACAGCTCTTCAGCCATTTCTTCACCCTTCTTCTCGTTCGAGCGATTTTGATGCTGCATACCCAGTTTGGTCCATTCGTATGCCCAGTTACCACTTCGGTAACCCATGACCGTATCAAGCCACTCATCGGTTGTACGAGAGTTATCTGATGACGCGATGCGAGCCAATACCGCTTCTTGCTCAATGGGGTTAACGCCTTGCCATACCCACTGAAGACGTCTTAGGTTTCGGTACCATGATGAGTTTTGCTGTTCACGCTTCTCATCCAATAACGCTTCAGAGCTTGGCATGTATTGTGTCAGCATTGAGGTCTCTTTAGCCTGCTTGTGCTTTACAAACAAGGTTTCCGAAAGGTTTGAGCTCGTTTCTTCTGATTCAGACATTGGGATACTTAATAAGAAATGGTTGTTACTAATCATATAAAAAAAAATGACCCTATAAAGGGTCATTTCTCAAAAAACTAAGTTTACGCTTATTTTGACTTGCGATTTACCGGCTCAACGTAGCTTAGGCTAGTATCCCAAGGTTGCTCAATCCATGTGTCTTGAGCGATATCAACGATGTACTCGTCTAGCAAGTCAGCACCAGATGGCTTTGCACACACAGCGATCAGTTTCGCTTTCGGGTACATTTCGCGAAGCTTGCGTGCAGTGTCACCACTATCAACAAGATCTTCAACGATTAGGAAGCCTTCGCCGTCACCTTCAGGTGCTTTAACGACGGTCATATCACGTTGGTGATCGTGGTCGTAGCTAGAAATACAAATCGTATCTACGTGACGAATACCTAGCTCACGAGCCAAGATTGCACCAGGAACCAAACCACCACGGCTCACTGCCCAGATGCCTTTCCACTGCTCTGCTGGCATTTGCTTTTCAGCAAGTTGACGGCAGTAAGTCTGCATGTTGTCCCAAGTGATAACGAATTTGTTGCTCATAGTATAAAACCTAATAATTTTGTCATGTTATTAGAGGCTATTTCAAACATAGCCTCTTCAGCGATTAAGCAGAAATCTAGACGATTAAGCGAAAGTATATTTAAGAATAAAGATAGCCGACATTACCCACACAGCAGGTGAAACATCGCGACCTTTACCACTTAGCAGCTTAATTGCAGCGTAAGCGATGAAGCCTAGTGAGATACCCTCAGCGATAGAGTATGTCAACGGCATAAGCAGACATGTTACCACGACTGGGGCTGCTTCCGTAAGATCACGCCAATCAATACCAACTAGGCCAGACATCATCAAAATTGCTACATAGAACAACGCACCTGATGTTGCGTAGGCTGGAATCATACCGGCAAGCGGTGAGAAGAAAAGAGCCAGTAGGAACAAGATACCAACAACAACCGCTGTTAGACCGGTACGGCCGCCTTCAGCGACACCCGCAACACTCTCAACGTAAGAGGTTGTATTTGATGTACCTAGCAGTGCACCAATTGATGTTGCTGTTGAGTCAGCAAGCAGTGCCTTGTTCAGACGAGGCAGTTTACCGTCTTCTTTGATTAGGTTTGCTTTCGTTGCAACACCAACCAGAGTGCCCGCTGTATCGAATAAATCGACGAACAAGAAAGCGAATACTACTGAAATCATACCGATTTCAAATACAGCAGAGAAATCAAGCTGCATGAATGTAGGTGCAAGACTTGGTGGTGTCGACATGATGCCGCCGTATTGAACGTCACCAATAACAATACCAACAGCTGTGATAGCTAGAATCGCAATCATTACTGCGCCTTTCACGCCACGGTGAACAAGAGCAATCGTAAGGAAGAAACCAAGCGCACCTAGGATAGGAGCAATCGCGGTAATGTCACCCAGTGAAACTTTCGTTGCAGGGTTAGAAACAACGATGCCAGCATTGCTAAGAGCAATAAACGCTAGGAAAAGACCGATACCTGCAGAGATACCAACACGCAGAGACATTGGGATCGAGTTGATAATCCATTCACGGATCTTAAAGATGCTTAAGAAGATGAAGATCACGCCTGATACGAAAACCGCTGCCAGAGCAACTTGCCACGTATAACCCATCCCCATTACAACAGCGTAGGTAAAGAATGCATTCAAACCCATGCCTGGAGCTTGAGCAATTGGGTAGTTAGCAACAAAGCCCATGATGAAACAGCCAATAGCAGCCGCTAAACAGGTTGCTACAAATACAGCGCCATGGTCCATACCAGCATCAGCTAGAATCATTGGGTTTACAAAAATGATGTAAGCCATTGTTAGGAAGGTTGTTAGACCTGCGATGATTTCAGTGCGCACATTGGTGCCATTTTCACTGAGTTTGAATAGCTTTTCGAACATTATCGAATCCTATAAGGGTAAAAAGTAAACGGTTGCGTAATCGATTGGCTGTGGATTATAAAGTTATCAAATAACAAATTCCAGATAGAATTAAGGCTCTAATCGATCTTTATCAGAATGCAGTATGAAACAGAGCGATTAAAAATGAAGACTGAAAGATAAAGTAACGATTAAAAACAATAAGATAAGTAAGATAAATACGATGAAAGTACTTGGCCATTTTTTAAACCATCAGTTATTTTCATTGAGAATCTAGCTAATAAATTCCGAATTCAAACCCACAATAGTTATGTATTTTTCAACAGGATCAGTAATAAGGCGCAAATTGATATTTCGGCGTTTAAAAAACAACCACGCAGAACAGCAGGAAAAGTGATAAGCGAAAGCGGTTTGGAAAAGTAGCAGGCAAAAAAAACGCCACTCAAAACTGAGTGGCGGTAGAATCTGTCAACCAAAAGGGCTGTAAAATAATTCCAATATATAGGGGTGAACAAAACTGTTCGAGTTACATGCTTGTGGTATTAGTAACCAAAGCTTGTAGGGTATGCAAAGTTGCTAGTGTAAACAGAGCTGTTAATCCAGAACATTGCAGATGGTAAACCTTTCATAACTATCACCTTAATAAATCAATAAAAAACGAATTTGATTTCTCGGTTCCTTGGAGGCGATAAAACGGACTCATCCTTTGAGCATTTACTCTTCACTTCAGAAGTTGGTTATTAATATACCCTAAAGAAAAAAGATTACAAGCATTTTTTGCTATTCGTCACACTTTTGGCTATTTACGGTTATTTTACAAACTCATTTTTGTAATTAAATTACAAAATAGAATTAAACAAACGTTTGCCTGTGCCGTTTATAAGCATCAACGCGCTTATTTATGATCAGATAGACAAGATCGCTTTCAAAATTTGAGCTATTTGAGGTTTAGAACCGCTACTCGTCAAAACGCTCAAGTGGTATGCTGTTGCCATCAAAACAGACCCATATTTTAGATTTTTGTTCTAGTTTTTTGCCATTACAAAACCTAAATATATGGTTACAAATAAAAAAGGAGTCATCCGTGTCTGAATTCCATTCTGAGATCAGTAAATTGTCCCCTGCCCCTATTTGGCAGTTTTTCGATAAAATTTGTTCAATCCCGCACCCTTCGAAACATGAAGAAGAACTTGCTCAATACATTATTGCTTGGGCAACAGAGCAAGGCCTAGATGTACGTCGTGACCCAACGGGTAACGTATTCATCAAAAAGCCTGCAACGGCGGGTATGGAAAACAAAAAAGGTGTCGTGCTGCAAGCTCACATCGATATGGTTCCACAAAAGAACGAAGACACAGTTCATGACTTCGCTAAAGATCCAATCCAACCATACATTGATGGTGAGTGGGTTACAGCGAAAGGCACAACGCTTGGCGCTGATAACGGCATGGGCATGGCTTCTTGCCTAGCGGTTCTGGCTTCGAACGAAATCCAACACGGCCCTATCGAAGTTCTACTTACCGTAGATGAAGAAGCAGGCATGACTGGTGCTTTCGGTCTTGAAGCGGGTTGGTTAGAAGGCGATATCCTTCTTAACACCGATTCAGAGCAAGAAGGCGAAGTGTACATGGGTTGTGCTGGCGGTATCGACGGCGCAATGACATTTGAAATTGCACGTAACGCGATTCCAGCTGACTTCGTAACACGTAAGCTAACGCTAAAAGGCCTAAAAGGCGGTCACTCTGGTTGCGACATCCACACAGGTCGTGCAAACGCAAACAAACTGCTTGCTCGTTTCCTAGCGGGTCACGCAAAAGAGCTAGACCTTCGCATCGTCGAATTCAAAGGTGGTAGCCTTCGTAACGCTATTCCTCGTGAAGGTTTCGTAACGGTTGCTGTTCCTGCTGAAAACCAAGAGAAACTGGCTTCGCTATACAACTACTACACAGAGCTGCTTTCAACAGAGCTAGGTAAAGTAGAAGACAGCATCGTGACTTTCAACGAAGAAGCTTCTGTAGAAATGGGCGCACTTGCGTCAGCAGACCAAGCTCGCTTTATCGCGGCACTTAACGCATGTCCAAACGGCGTGATTCGTATGAGTGACGAGATTGAAGGTGTTGTTGAAACATCTCTAAACGTAGGTGTTATCACAACAGAAGAGAACTCAATCACAGTGCTTTGCCTGATCCGTTCTCTTATCGATTCAGGTCGTAGCCAAGTAGAAAGCATGCTTCACTCTGTTGCTGAACTAGCAGGCGCTAACATCGCGTTCTCTGGTGCTTACCCAGGTTGGAAGCCAGATGCAGATTCAGAAATCATGCACATCTTCCGCGACATGTACGAAGGTATCTACGGTCACAAACCAAACATCATGGTTATCCACGCTGGTCTTGAATGTGGTCTATTCAAAGAACCTTACCCGAACATGGATATGGTTTCTTTCGGCCCAACCATCAAGTTCCCTCACTCTCCTGATGAGAAAGTGAAGATCGATACGGTTGAGCTATTCTGGAATCAAATGGTTGCACTGCTTGCAGCTATCCCAGAAAAAGCATAATTCGATAAGCTATGTATGTTCAATAAATGGTGTTTCCAATAAATAGGGCTCTTCACTAAATAGCACTTTTCAGTAAACACCGTTTATAGACACAAAATAAAACAGGTACTCAATGAGTACCTGTTTTTGTATCCAATCTTTGTAGCTATGTACTTGTGACTAAATAAACAATTAAGCGCGTGAAGCCGCGTAGCTTTCTAACTCATCAATTGAAGTTTGTGCCACTACTTCGCCGTCGATGAAGTATGTCACCATCTCACCATCACGAACTCCGATCAATGTCGCACGCTCACCAGACTGGTAAGTGATGTCCATTTGGATCGTGTTTTCGTCGATCTGCTGCATTTGACCTTTCTCAATCATATCAGCACTCGTAATAGGACCTACTGGTGCTTCAGTAAGTGACTTATCAAGCTGATGGTTGATATCAAGGTAAGTATCAATCTTAGTATCAAATATATGCGGTGCACCTGTTAGTGGGTTGCTGCCCGTCCAGAACTCTAGTGAGTTGAATACCAAGTAATCAGCTGCAACTGTTAGACCGTAAGCCGGTGCAAGCAATATGTTCAAACCACCACGAGCGTAACGGTTATCAACGGCTTTAAGGTTGAACTTCATTAGGTAACCCGTTACTGCATTGCTACCAACACAGCCAGATAAAGCAACAGATACCACCGCTAGTGCTACAACTTTTGAAATTGTTTTTTTCATTTTCATCTCGATATTTGAATTTGGCCGCCAAAAAATGGCGGTGGATAATAGCAACCAACCAAATGACAAATATCAGTGTACTGTCAGAAAAGCCACAATTTGAAACACCCTATAATGAGTCAAATTAAAACTGGAAACTTATTTATAGACAACTCCATAGAAAAATTTTGTCGTCACCGTAAACCGATTGATTCGTACTAAAAATCAACGATTGGTACATTCCGTGTTAACGAATTATCACCATGTTGAGAACAACCTAAATGGCAAGACTAAAACCTAATCAACCATTCGAATTACTTGGTTATACTGTTCAGCCAGGACAGCGAATGGAGATTGAACTGCAAGCGGCTCAGCTTTACACGCACTCTCCACTTTCGATCCCGATTGAAATTATTCACGGTCGCCAAGCAGGCCCAACACTGATGGTAAATGCGGCTATCCACGGCGATGAGCTAAACGGTGTTGAGATTGCACGACAACTGACCAATGCGATTGATCCAAAGAAACTGAAAGGTACCTTGATTGTTGTGCCTATAGTTAACGTGTTTGGCTTCATCCATAAATCTCGTTACCTACCAGACCGTCGTGACCTAAACCGTTGCTTCCCTGGCAGTGAGAAAGGATCGCTAACATCACGCATCGCTTACACTTTCTTTGAGAATGTGGCGAAGCACTGTGATTTTATTTTGGATCTACACACAGGTGCGATTCACCGTACTAACTTGCCACAGATCCGTGCAAACCTGTCGAACCCAGAAACATTGCGCATCGCAAAAGCGTTCGCAACACCAGTGATCATTGACTCACCACTGCGTGACGGATCACTTCGTAGCGAAGCGGAAAAATTGGGTATCCCTGTATTAACTTACGAAGGTGGTGAAGCGTTGCGTTTTGATCACCTAGCGATTCGTGCGGGTTACCTTGGCGTGCATCAAGTGATGAAAGAAATCGGCATGCTGCGCCCAAACCGTAAAAAGTTGCCAGAGCCAGTGTTGAGCAAATCCACCAGCTGGATCCGCGCTGAGTCAGACGGTATTTTGCGTAACATGGTGAGACTTGGCGAACAAGTTGAAGCAGGACAAACTCTCGCTTACATAAGCTCTCCGTTAGGTCACCAAGAAGGCCAAGTGATCACAACCAAAGGCGGTATCGTGATTGGCCAACAAACTCTACCGTTGGTAAACGAAGGTGACGCAGTATTCCACATTGCTTACTTCAAACAAGATGACGATGAAGTGGGACAATCAGTTGAGAGCTATATTGAAGAAGTAGCGGAAGATGACTGGCTAACGGCGCTTAACAACTAATAAATGACATGTAGTCACTAGCAAGAAGTGGCTACATTTTCGAAAATAAACTCCACAAACTAAAAAGCCCCAATACACTTTTGACTAGAAAGAAAAAGTTATATTGGGGCTTTTTTTACTTGTCCCTTATCTTAAAATTAAGGAACCTGTAAATTAATTAAGCGCTAAATTACTCAGCGTCTTCTTGCTCTTCTTCACGAGCTTTTGCGCGTGCTTCACGTGCTTGCTCAGCTTTAAGCTCTTTAGTATGACGTAGTTCGTCACGCTCTTTACGCTGCTCTGATTTACGCTCGTTACGTTCAGCTTGGTTTGCGATGAAAGATGCTAGCTCTTTCTCTGCCCACTCTTGTGCTAGAGCTTCAGTTTCAAAACCAGACTCACGCTTAGATACTGTTGTACTGCGAGAAGTTACTTGACGAGTAATCTCTGCACACCAACCGTTGCGTTTTTCTGTAAGGCGGATATCAAATTTTTTGTTCTTAGACATGTTCTATTTTTCCTAAGGGAGATCATTAAGGGATCGGTCAACTTTGATAACTCCATCTAAGTGAGCATCTTTTAACACCATCCCTTGGTAAGCGCGGTATTAGAGCACAAATCAATGAATATTGCTGCAAATATTTGCAGCGGATCACACTCCAGTGCTGTAAATCGTGTGTGCCGGATTTCAATGGGTTCGTAATTCTCCGATTCACCATCAACTTCTATGCTATTTTATCGACAACAATGAAATGAACGGTTCTCAAACAGAGACAAATTAAAGCGATAACTAGCTGCGATCAAAAAGAGAAGCTCATTGCTTCCCTTTAAAAATGTGTTAGAAAATCAATACGCTTACCCCGGATGACCATCCACTCTTGGTGTTAACAGCATCATGCCAAACTTCCAGATAAACAGACCAAACGCCAACGTCCATAAACCCGCGCTGATGTTGACCATCTCAAATAAGTAAGCAGGGAAGAAAGTGACACCTAAGCTACGAACTAATGCCGCGATAAAGATAGCCGAGAACGCCAGTGCCATACTTGGCCCTTTATAGATAGCACGGCCTGTGTGTCCCATGGTGACACGTGTGATCATCGCAAGAATGAGTCCACTCAAACCGCCAATCGCAAACAGGTGCAGCATGTTATGGCTTGCAAATGGATTATCTAACAAGCCTCTTAGCAACAAGCTCAAAGGAATACACAGATAAGCCGCATGCAGTGACCACACCAAAGGCTCAGACAACGTTGTCCAAGGCTTCCAACGAACAAAGCGCACCAACTGAGTCACACCTGCAAACACCATCAACTCATTGCCCACTTGAGCAAAGGTCAACGGGAAGAAGCTCAGCACAAACAATCCAACCAAAGGCAGGTTCGCTAGCCATTCCAACCAAACCAGTGGTTGCGCTTTTTCAAAGTCAAAACGACGGGCCGTGAAGAACGGGATAACTCGTCCACCCATCACGGATAATAGCAAGGTAAACCACCATAACATTGCGTGCCATACTGCAGACGATGGGAATGGAGGCATGCCTTTAATCGTCGCGTAACTAGCAAAGTTAGCGACGATAGCCAATATAAACAGCGGCACAAAAAACAGGTTCTTCCAGCCTTTCGATTTCACGACACGGAAACCAATCTCGTAAGCGGCAAAGATCAAGAACAACGCTTCAACCGATGAGATTAACCACAATGGCGCCGGTGTCCAAAATAGAATACGAGGTGCGAGCCACAAACCAACGAGCGCTGCTAATCGATAATGTTTAGTTCCGTTGACTCCCGTCCACGTTTGCACCGCAGTCAGAACAAAACCAACCACAATCGCCATAGAAAAACCAAACAGCATTTCATGTACATGCCACCAAAGCGCGGGTACTTTTAACACTTCAGGCTGACCATTTTGGAACATGACAACCCAAGCGACGATAGCAATCACGGCATAGAGGCTGCCAAGAAAGAAGAAAGGTCTAAAACCTAAACGAAGATAAGCTGGAATCGCATCTTCTACACTTTTATCTGTGATATTTAACAAACTCATTCCTCATTTCAGATAACAAGCCAAGTGTGGCTTATATTGAATTGCTACCAATAGCCAAATTCAAGGTGCAGTAATCATCACCGCAATATTACCTAACACAATGCATGAAACGCGCCAAAGATATAAAACTAATAAAAACAAGCAACAAGGTGTATTTAGAGATCAAAAAAGTGTCAATTAAACACACCACAAAAAGTCGTTTAGACTCGAAAGTGTGTAAAATAAAAAACTACTGACATTTGATGAAGCCAAACATATAGTAAGACTAGTCTCAAATACAAAAGAACAGACAGGGAACGCGATGTATATTTTTGGTTATGGTAGCTTGATCAACTCCTCTTCTCGTCAACTCACAGGTCAAACAGGACAAGCTATTCCTGCGATAGTGCACGGCCTAGTGCGTCACTGGAGTAAAATCGACGACAGCTATGTTTTGTCACCGTTGATCGTCAATCTTGGTGAGGGACAAGTGAATGGTGTTTTGCTTGAGGTTGATGATGTTGCGTTGGCTGAATTTGATCGTCGTGAGCGTGGTTATCACCGAATTGAGTTAAGAAACGATCAGATAGAGAGCCAAACCGAGTTTAAAGCGGATCAATCGATCTGGGTTTACATCAAAGACGAAATCGAAGCGCCTTGCGAAAACAGCCCTATCGTTCAAACCTATGTTGATACTGTCATGGCAGGATGTTTAGAGGTGTCTGAAAGCTTTGCGGCGCACTTTGTGGAACATACACAAGGTTGGCACCATCCATTAGAAAATGATCGCCACCAGCCGAAATACGGCAACCTTGCTGGGGTTTCTGATCACCACCACAGTGTGATTGATGGCTTGATACTGACCGTTCGTAGCTAGTTGATACTCATAATTTGTCGGTCTACATAGCTTGTTGCACTTAGTCAGTGAGCTCGACCGTTAACTGTTCTAAATCGAGATTAAACAACTCAAACCTGTAAACACCTAAGGGGTTAGAGCTAACTTCGAACAAAAGAAAAAGCGCTAGGGGGAGCTAGCGCTTTTAAGACCAACTAAGTCCGTTTAGCCTGGTAGTTTTTTAATCTATATCATTAAGATATAAACAATTTTTTTACTTAGGTAAATCAAAAAGCCTATTCTTTACGACTACTTTGAGCCGTAAATTAAGTATAGTCTGGTTCTTATAATAAGCCGGATTTTTCTAAAAATAATTCGCATAAAATTGATGACCGAACAACTGCTGCAACTATGCAGCAACCACAGATGAAACGGCTTGTGTAAAAAGCTTCCTAAGTAGCTTATTTTTATCATCTAAATGCTTAGTCTTGCGATAGATGAGCTGTATATCAAAATCAGGCACATCGATAGGTGGCTCCACTGCTACCACGGTATCTTGGTCTTGAGTATCATTGCGTGCCACCAGTTTGGGGACGATACACAATAACTCCCTACCTTTTATCAAACGTTTTACTGTTAAAAAATTGCTTGAAGATATAGCCACTTTTCGGCTGAAGCCTAATTCAGCCAAACGTTTATCGACGCCAGTCTTTAAAGACCCAGCAGGAGAAACAAGAGCATGCTCGACAGCAACAAACTGTTCTAACGATATCGGCCCCTCAATAGATACAACCGACTTGTCGAATAAACAGACATGTTGCTCTGTGTACAAATGCGTGGTTCGATATTGCTTTGAGACCTCACCAAAACTGCCTATCGCCATATCAAGCTTGGCGTCTTCAAATACTTGCTGATAGTTACTCCGGTTTACATTGAACAGCACGACTTGCGAATTAGGAGAGGATTGCTTGATGAGGTCAAACAATGCTGGCGCGAACATCTGCTCAGCATAATCGGTAAGACCAATCTTCCAAGTCCCTTTATAAGTCGCGGCATCAAACGATTTAGACAATAACACCTCTAACTGGATGGTATTGAGCAGAGCTTCTACCGTACTGGACAGTTCAATGGCTCGATCGGTCGCCTCCATCTTGCTACCGACACGCTCAAACAGAGGGTCATCAAACAGCTTTCTCAGTCTTTGTAAGCTATGACTCATCGCAGATTGGCTGACATAACAACGTTCTGCCGCCTTACTCACACTGTTGGTTTTATACAGAGCTTGCAGTGCAATCAATAAGTTAAGGTCAATTCCTTTCCAGTTAAAATCAGCCACAAATCAATCCCATATTATTCATAGTTATAATTAAAACAATTAATTTGAATCATAGTTCAACTCCACCTAAATTACGCTAAACATTTATCTGGAATCGATCATGCTTTCAATTTTTAAAACCTTTTTCTGGCTTGGCTGGATTAGCTTCGGTGGACCAGCGGCACACATTGGCTACTTCCGTAAAGCCTTTGTTGAGAAACTGAATTGGTTATCCGACGAAGAGTACGGGCAAATTGTCGCCCTCAGTCAATTTCTGCCGGGTCCAGGCTCAAGTCAGGTTGGCTTCGCGGTTGGTTACAAAAAAGGTGGCTTAACCGGTGCGATTGCCGCATTTGTAGGCTTCACCTCCCCTTCTGTCATCCTAATGTTGATATTGGCCTTAGTGAGCAATCAGTTGTTGGAAGCACCGCTTTTCATTTCAATCATCCACGGACTTAAGCTACTCGCGGTCGTGGTTGTAGCTGACGCCACTTTCGGCATGTACAAAAACTTTTGCCAATCAAAGATAGCAACAGCACTGTGTGTGATCACCGCGATTGTTCTACTTTTGATTCCTGGGATCTGGCCTCAAGTCTTAGTGCTCCTATTTGCAGCGATGGTTGGCAGTAAGTTCTTAACCTCGCAAGACTTAAAAACAACGCCTTCGACACATAAGATATCCATAACACCGCTAGTGATTTTTGTAGCACTACTGATTGGTCTACCGCTGTTCAGTGCATACTCTCAAGGCATTGAAGTATTTGGTTTATTTTACCAAGCAGGTAGTTTGGTATTCGGTGGCGGGCACGTGGTTCTTCCTCTGCTACAAAATGGTATTGGTGATCAACTGTCCCAAGATACCTTCCTAACAGGCTATGCCGCTGCGCAAGCTGTACCGGGCCCAATGTTTACATTAGCCACTTATCTAGGCTATGTGTTGATGCCATCGGCACCGATTACAGGTGCACTGCTCGCAACAGTTGCGGTGTTCTTACCGGGTTTCTTATTGCTACTGGCTGTACTGAAGAATTGGCAGGCGATTGCAAGCAAGCCTTTGGTGGCAGGTGCGCTTACCGGTGTGAATGCAGCAGTTGTTGGTCTATTGCTTGCGGCCCTGTATCAACCCATCTTCACAAGCGCAGTGAGCAGCGGCATAGACTTCGCTCTGATCATTGTTGGTGTGTGGTTATTAAAAACCGTAAAGGTCCCGATTGTAGGGTTAGTGGGTGTGTTTATGTTGTTTGGCGCAATTACAGGTTTGGCGATCTAAGCTATCAATTAATAGACAGACAAATAAGAAGTGAGAGGTTTGATCGCTTACTTCTTGTTTTCCCGCTCTTCTTTCAAAAACTAAAAGCATCTTTTACTTCCTATAGTGGTTTAACCCCGTGGAAGTTAAAGAACAAATTGCAATCAATAAGCGGTACAAAGTTCAGCGGCCAAAATGATTTTTGGTGTTCAGGAAGGTAATACCTTAAGAAAGCGATTAAGTTATTACATGGATTGACATGCTCTCTCGCCATAATGTAATCGTAATGCCACCCCTTCTGTAAGGCGTGTTTTCTTGTCGTCATATAACGGCCTATTTTCCAAGCGACCCCAGGATCGGTAGGAATCAAAATAGACAGAGTGCCTCCAGGTTTTAACACTCGCAACCACTCTTTGATCACCAAGTGAGGCTCGTATAAGTGCTCCAATATATGAGTTGCGATCACGCGATCAAAACTATTGCTTTCAAAATCTAACTCACAAGCATTAGTTACGTTAAAAGTGAGTTTGTCATAAGAATTGATACGACTGAGTTGCTTATCTGCTACTTCGAGTGCTGATGCATCGCCATCACTAACAATGTATTCGTCGAAGGTGTGCTTAACATGCAATAAGTGTTCGCCCGTTCCTGAGCCCACTTCTAACACTCTCGAAAAGTGTTCACTTTCACCAAATGGCTTTTCACATGCTATGTGGCCAGCTCTCATCACATAACCCGTTGTATTGCCGTTATAAACTCGCTCATCATATTCGTCACTGAAACGGGACAAATAATCGATCCACTCTTTGTCTTCATCCTTGCTTGTTCTCATGCTTGATTCCTATTCAGATAGCGTTTTATCACTCGTTCTTAATATAGAAAGAATCCTCATCTCTCGCCTACCTCGTGATACGTTGTCGAGTATCAACCCACAGAAAAAAGACATCACCGCTATCAACGCAATTGAGCTAGACAAAATCGCAGTAGGCACCCTTTCGACAAGCCCAGTATCGATGAAGTCGATGATAACGGGGATTCCTAAAACCAATGAAATGAAGCAAAGCAACATAGACAACACGCCAAAGAAAAACATTGGCTTTACATCTCTCAATAAGAACAAAATGAAATTGAGAATTTTGAGCCCATCACTAAAGGTATTCAATTTGCTGGCTGTGCCTTCAGGCCTTGATTGATATTGCGTCGAAACTTCTTTGATTGGCATATTATGATGTAGCGCATGAACGGTAAGCTCTGTTTCTATTTGGAAGCCATCACTGAAAATGGGTACGGTTTTGACAAATCGATGGCTCATAATTCGATAACCAGAAAACACATCACTCAATTGAGCATTGAATGCTAAATTAATCAGCGATGAAAACAGCTTATTTCCTAGGATATGCCCTTTGGGATAAGCCATTGAAGCTCGCTCTCGACTTCCAATAATCATATCGAGTTTTTCATTATCCAATTGTTCGATCAGCGCAGGACATATTGACGCATCGTAAGTGTCATCACCATCAGCCATCACATAGATATCAGCATCAATATCAGAGAACATTCTCCTGACAACCTCCCCTTTACCTTGGCGAGGCTCATGTCGAACAATAGCCCCAGCTTGCAAGGCCTCGTTTACCGTGTTGTCGGTTGAGTTGTTGTCATACACATAAATAGACGCATCAGGTAAAGCCTGCTTAAAAGACATAACTGTCTTTCCGATAGCACCCGCTTCATTGAAACATGGGAGTAATACTGCAACTTTTATACTATTCATAAACTCTCCCTAACCCTAAAGATTCGGTAGCCATCAGGAACATCGTCATATATGGTCTCCAACCAGCTGGGAACATTTGAGCTGTATAATTTGTTTATAAGAGCCTCTTCACTTGCTGATTTTTTCAAAACCATTAAGTGGGCGTCATTTCCTATAACAATATAATCAATGTTCTTAGCTTGGATTTCGTCCTTGGCTAAACTCATATCCCCCTCTAACATAACCTCTATAAGAAATTGATTACCAACAATATTTCTATGATAAGGGGCTGCAATTATGCGGTTATTAGTGTGTGCCAACACAGGTGCTCCCGTCTCAATCCCAGTAAGAATAACCTTTGATTCGATGCCCTTTTCTTCCAATACTCTAAATAGAGTTTTCTTGTCATTTTCAACCGCATTTCTTTCGAAGTCATCATTACCAACCGCTATCACTAGAAATGCCATTACTAATGGAGCTCCTAATAATATAATCAACACTTTAAATATTGAATATTTTACAAACTCAGACAACCTTATAACTACATAAGCCTGAAAAGGGCTTGATAAAATAAAACATAATCTTATCACCCTAACCTGCCAGAATATGGCAAGGAATAAATTCAATACGAAAATAATATACAAGATTGTACAATGATGATTATTAACTCTAAAAAAAGGATACAATAAAGCAGGGATGACCAGTAACACATAATTATCAATAGATAATAATCCATTCTCACTTATATACTGAAAAATTGATTTAGCTTCAGAAACATGGTCAAGCCAATAAGTCTGAAGTATAGGTGGATAATCGACAAACAAAGCACTGGTAATATTTGGATATAACAAAGCTACTGGAGTCACATATCCAACACCCAATATAACAAACACAAACGAACGCAACCCAAAAGGCCAACTATCAAATTTAAACCAATTGTAATTATTAATAAAAGCCCAACCGACAAAAAACAAAACCACAATAACAAATGACACTTCATCGTACTTAAAATAAAAGAACTCATTATAAGGTCTGTTTAATAAAACGGAGATAACAACTGAAACACAGCAGAACAGATATAGCCTTGATACATAAACAAACCAACTCTTGCTAACAAAAAAACAATACACAGTGTAGACGATAAAAAAACTCGCAAACAAAAGGATATTGTCTAACCCAGTCCATAACGACAATGCCAATAGAATAGATTGAGCATACACTCGCCATAATTGATTAATTTGACTTACAGTTATAGGTGTTAGAGATAGGAACAAGATAGCCAAAATAAGCTGAATATTATGGTGATCTATGGAGCCAGGAATAAAATGCATAACCGATGGGGAAAACAGAGCAAACATCATGCTCAAAAACCGATAGCGCTCTCCGAAGTAGTGGTTACATAAATAGAAGCATGACAGTGAATAGAGGAGTAGATAAAGCAAAGGTACAATAGAAATAGACAGTGAATAAGCGGTACTTTCATCCACAACAAACAATAAAGGATACGCAATAACAGAAAGTATCAGATCGGGGAATCGGGACCA
The DNA here is from genome assembly GCF_041439295.1 of Vibrio sp. 1F253. Taxonomy (NCBI): domain Bacteria; kingdom Pseudomonadati; phylum Pseudomonadota; class Gammaproteobacteria; order Vibrionales; family Vibrionaceae; genus Vibrio; species Vibrio sp. 1F253. Next base: position 130,925 of record NZ_JBGONU010000007.1, read on the forward strand.
ATGGATAACAATACCATCAGCGGCATTGAAATTATCCATTGGTTTTAGATACCAACGCCCACTATTCATCTAATCTTGAAATTGAACAAAGCGCATGTAATCGTCATTATCATTTAAAACCAGTGTTGAGATACTCTCCCATTTATAGAAAAATATCGCAGTCGCACACAGCAGCCAAACAACAGAAATAATGATGATATCTTTATTAAAACTTTCACTCTTAGGCAAGATGAATATCCTTTTCATTAACCCAAAGATAATAATTTAAGTCGTTACTGCTCCATCTCTCTTACCTCAGATAACGCTCTATTTAAGTTGTCATTCGCCACTTTATAATAAGATGCTTTTTTATCGATAGCTTGTTGTAGATAGGGAATGGCTTCGTCAGGCTTACCCTGCAAAATTAAAAAATAACCGACATTATTCAAAGCTTCAGGAGCTTCCATGTGTCTCATAAAAACGTTGGTTGCCTTTTTGATATCCCCGGCAGCCAAGTAAATAAGCGCAAGGTTGTTTTGAGCCTTTTCATTATTAGGTTCTATCTCTAAATCCGAACGAGTGTATTGATACGCTTCCTTGTAATTGCCATACATGTAGTGGGAGTACCCCATATTCAACAAAGCTTTAACTGAACTTTTGTCTATTGTCAGTGATTTTTTAAAGTACTCTTGCGCTATCTGGTGTTTTCCATCGACATCTTCCAGCACACCTATCCCCATGAAAGCTAATTCGGGAGACATGCTATCAACCTTCAAACCAGCCACTTCACTTTGACTTAAGGCTTGGTAATTTTTAATTGTTTCACTACTTTTTAAACGAACTTGATCTGCATTAATCGCTTTAAAGAAATAACTCCGCCCTTCCTCTTTGCGACGCTGCTTTGTATACAAAACACCTAATTGCTCTAGGACTTCGGTATGTGCAGGGTTAAAATCTAATGCTGCTAAATAAGCTTTCTCGGATAGTGCATAGTTACCACGAGATGAATGAATTTGGCCTATCGTAAAAAGCGTTTTATCGTGAAACTCTTTCTCAGGAAAGGATAGAGAGCGAATATATTCATAAAGGGCCAAATCGATATTGTTATCCCTCAATGCTACATCACCACGCATAATGGCTTCTTTCTCACTCAGTGGAGGGTCATCACTGCTTAAGGTATCGATTGGTTTACCTGAATACAACTCTGCATCAAATTGGTTTGTCGGCTCATCCGAGGATGCACAACCAAGAATAACGAACACTAATAAAGCTAGAAAATATCTACTCACTCGTATCATAAACTTACTCCTGGTGCACCAAGTGCATCAATAACAATAATGATCCCAGGCCCTAACGCGACAATAAAAAAGCAAGGCCAAATAAACAACAACATAGGGAACAACATTTTAGTCGGTATCTTGGCCGCGATTTCTTCAGCAGCTTGCTGACGCTTATCTCGAAAATCTACCGTATAATCACGAAGAGTCTGCGCTAAGCTTCCCCCCATTCTAGACGCATGAGAAAGCAAAGAAACCAACCCCTCTAATTCGACTAGCCCCGTCCGGTCAATGAACTGCCTTAGCGCATCTGGCATGGTGACACCTGCTTGTATCTTGGCAAAAACAGTCTCCAATTCATCGGCTAACTCTGGCTGAGAAACATAAAGCTCAGAAGCAACTCGTCCAAGTGCTGCATTAAAGCCTAGACCAGATTCCGTACAAACTACAAGAAGATCAAGAGCATCTGGTACACCATTTCTAATTTTCTTCTGTCGCTCTTTTTGCAACTTGCTCAAGATAATATTGGGAGTGAAAGTCCCAAGAAAGACGCAGGTCATGATCAATAAATTATTGTAGCTACCACCGAATGAGATGTAATAAACCATAAAGCCCGCGATGATACCGACCAAACTCGATAACACTTTCAATGCATAAAAAACCGATAACGCATTTTTTTCATGAAAGCCTGCATGCATCAACTTTTGTGAGTAGGTTTCATTATCCTTTTTATTACCTTTACTAATAAAAGGACTTAGTGATTCCAACGTATTAGAGAAATCATAAGGCTTTCTATTATTGGGTGAACCCGTTTCTGATATCTGTTTGAGCTTTTTATCTAAAGGGGATCGGGTTCCCAAAATAAACAACCCTAGAGTCAATGTTAACAAAATGGTGGTAAGCAAAATCATTACGTAGATAACCATCTGAGAGCTGACTCCAAAGTCCGCTAACATTTGCTTCCAAACTTCAATGTTTAATAATTCCATAGGTTAAATCTCTATGCTGATGATTCGCTTAATCCATAGGGCTCCAATCGCTAAAAGTACGATACCAACACTGACCATTGAAACGCCGCGAGGGTCATTATAAAGCGGCTCAATATAATCTGGATTCGCCACTTTCAAAGCAAAAAACAAACCAAATGGGGATAAGGTTAATATCCATGCTGATAGCCGACTTTCAGCAGAAAGCGTTTTTATTTTCCTTTCTAACTTAAAGCGAGATCTGAGAACTTCGGATACTTTTTGAAGATTTTCGGAGAGGTTACCCCCTGTTTCTTTTTGCAACATTACCGCACTAGAAAAAGCTAACATTGATACGGTGGGGACACGCTCAGCCATCTGTAAAATAGCCAAACGTAAATCGTAACCATAGTTAAGTAGGTTATAGGTATTTTTAAACTCGGCACCGATAGGGTCAGGGAGTTCTTCACCAACCTCATTGAATGATTGAATTAGCGGCTGCCCAGCTTGTAATGCTCGTCGAATAATATCCAACGCTTCAGGGAGCTGCTCTTCAAATCGAGCCATTCGATAACTCACTCGATTTTGCACATACAGGTAAGCAACAACCCAGACAGCAATGAATGCAGTTAGGCTAATGAACCACTCTTGTTGAGTCATTATTGATATCAGAGTGAGCGACACACCGCATAGAGCAACAATGAGTAAAAAGCGACTTAGCGAAACTCTAATACCGGCTAACTCCAACATCCGTTTTAAGCCAGCAAAATAAGGGATAACGATGAGCTTGCGATCTAATGGGGATAAGTCTTTATTATAATGCTCTTTGAGTAGCGATAAGCTCTCTTCATCGATATTACGTTGGGTCTCTTTCAAACGTCGAGAAAGCTCTTGATGCTTAGCTTTTTTCCCCGCAGCAGGCAATAACAAAGCTTGGGAGATAAAAAGCACCGCGATGAATAATAGGCCGAGTGAAACACTTACATTATCCATAATCTCTCCTTAACCATGAGTCTCAGTGAAGAGCTCGAAAGGCAGATCGAGTCCACGTTTAACTAACTGGTCATGATATTGAGGTACGACCCCCGTCGCAGTGAAATAGCCGATAATATTGCCATCTTCATCAATACCTTTACGTTGAAAACGGAAAATTTCCGACATGGTAATCACCTCCCCCTCCATGCCGTTGATCTCTTGAATGCTCACCATACGGCGCTTACCATCTTCTTGTCGCTCCATTTGAACAACAAGGTGGATAGCCGAAGCAATTTGGGCTCTTAAGTTTTTGGTTGAAATGTTCCAACCAGCCATAGAGAACATGTTTTCAACACGGCTTAAGGCATCTCGGGGGGTATTGGCGTGAATAGTTGCAAGAGACCCATCGTGACCAGTATTCATTGCCGCCAACATATCAACGGCTTCGCTACCACGCACCTCACCAACCACAATTCGGTCTGGTCGCATACGTAAGGTGTTTTTGACCAACTCTCTCTGACTAATCTCCCCTTTCCCTTCTAAGTTAGCAGGGCGGGTTTCTAGGCGAATAACATGGGGCTGTTGAAGTTGTAACTCTGCAGAGTCTTCTATAGTAATGATTCGTTGGTCTCGAGGGATGAAACCAGAAAAGATATTCAGTGTGGTTGTTTTCCCTGACCCCGTCCCTCCTGAAATCAAGATATTAAGTTCTCCTTTCACGGCAGCTTCGACAAACTTAGCCATTTGAGGCGAGACGGAGTCGTAGCTAATCAAGTTATCCATCGTCAAACGATCAACGGCAAAACGACGGATTGAAACGGAAGGACCATCAAGAGCCAAAGGAGGAATAATGGCGTTAACACGTGACCCATCAACTAAGCGCGCATCTACCATAGGTGATGCTTCATCTATTCGACGCCCTACCTGACTTACTATGCGATCAATAATGTTTCTCAGATGACGGTCATCCAGAAAAGTGTATGGCGTTTTTTCGAGTTTACCCCTTCGCTCAACGTAAACACTTTTAGGGCCGTTGACTAATATATCGGAGACCGTTTGATCGGCTAATAAAGGCTCAAGCGGCCCAAGGCCAAAAACCTCATCTTCTATCTGCTTGATCACCCGCTTACGCCCTTCGGCACTGAGTGCATGGCTCCCATCGTCAGCCATCAATTGTACGATGGCTTCATGTAGGTCTAGCTTAGCTCGCTCTTTTTCCAAGCTTGAAAGCAACCCTAAGTCTAACGTTTCAAGGAGCTGCTTATGAAAAAAGTGTTTAATTGATAGCTCTTGTTCGAGAACTTTCCGAGCCTCATCAATCGCCTTTTCTTTTTCTACATGAGCTTCTGCACTGCGAGAGTGGCTAGACACCTCAACGCTTGATAAACGTTCAACAGGATTGGCATCTTCTGAATCATGCGAAATCTGTTCTACTCTTTTTTCAAACTCTGGATTTACATTTTTTCGTTTAAAGAACATCACAATCCCTCGCGTTTACTTTTTATCAACCCATTATGAAAACAGCTTTTTCAGCCACCCTTTCTCTTCCTGCTCTGGTGGTGAAAGAATGTGTGACAAATCGATAATAGAGCGAGTAATAGAACTTTTCTTTCTCGACTGAACTAGCGGTTGCCCCAAGTTGGCACTCTCTAATGCAACTTTGAAATCATTAGGCATAAGGTGTATGTCATGCTTACCTACCGCCTGTTCAATATCTTTTAATTTAATTGAGTGTCGCTTTTCATAACGGTTCAGAATGACCTCAATAGAATCACTTTGTAAGCCATACTCAAATTTCAGAGACTTAATGAGTCGACTTGTGTTTTTGACCGACACTAGGCTCTGTTGCAAAACAAGAAGCACCTTTGTTGCTGGTGATATTGCGGATGCAAACACATGGTCTAATCCTCTAGAGAGGTCAATGATCACATAAGGGTAAAAACGGCGTAATATAGGAAGCAATCGGCCTATTTTCTGTGCCTGTTCAAAGTCATCAGCATTGTTCTCATGCTTAAAGCTTAGAACATGTAAGCCAGATTCGTGCTTATTTACCAAAGTTCCCAACGATATTTCATCTAGGTCATTCGAACTATTGATCGCATCCGAAACACTATAAGTAGGAACAATATTTAAATAATCAGGAATCACACCAAATTGAAGGTCGATATCAAGTAACAAAACCTCACTGGGGTGCTGACTGGCCATCTCAATAGCGGTATTCAACGCCAAGGTGGTCGCCCCCATTCCCCCCTTGGTGTTTAAAAACAGAATAAACTCACCGTAGCTTGAGTTCTCAAGCTTTTCGGCCGCCGTTTTCTTGAGCAGTGGGAGCAAATCAGAAAGCGTCACGTTGTGAGATAAGAAATCAGAAGCCCCTAGACGCAGCGCGATTTTTAATGAGCCATTGTCACTTTCATCACCGAGTACAACTAAAGATAAATCTTGTTCTTCTAGTGATAGATCATAACCCTGTAGCTCGACCATTTTTTGAGCCCAGTTGCCATGTGCTTCAACAAAAATAAGTTCTGGAACATCGGCACTTTTTAAGTACTCCTCACTCATTGCTCCGAGAGAAAATGATGTCACATGCACATTTCGACATTTCTTCAGCTCTTGACTCATATGTGAGAGAAAACCCTCAGTACTGTAGATCAACCAGACTTTTAGGTTTGTTCTCAAACGCGTAATATCGTTCTCATTAGGCGTGATTTTGATCGCTTCCCCCATACCGCTACTCCTGTATAAAATAACTTATGGACACCGATTCCGAGTTTCGGAGTCCGCCCTTACCACACCTAAACTTTCTGCAGGTAAGATGGTTTCAAATGAGGGAGCAGCCAAGTAACCACTCGTACCTAAAAAACTCAAATTATCAATTAATTGAATTCCGTACCCTGTCGCTCGTGCCCTTACAAATTTAATGCTACTAAAGACAGGATCCGTATCATAACCAGATGTAATTTCATTCCCACTCACATCTAAATATGCAACTTCCAAATTCGCCGCGGTAAAACCAACAAGAGGGAGATCAGCAACAACCATTCCCGCGATATTGTCCCTATCAGCAACGTAGCAAACCGTGGCTAACCTTGCTGCCTTTCTGGTCGCTTCACTGACCATTTGAAGCGAAAATATGTAAGCACCCAGCGCTAAAATAAGGAAAACCAAGAGAAAGACTAGCCAAGACACTATGGTAAATTCGATAATAGCGATGCCTTTAATACGCCCTTTGTACCGTTTCATCACAACACCCTCATTATCGAAGAGACACTAATCGGAATAGAAAAGCTCGCCGAAGAAAACGGGATCAAAGTGAGGAATATAATTGTAGGTCACACTCACACGTACATAGCTATCTGTATTCGGTGGGCTAATTGTCACGTCAGAAACAACTAAATTCGACAATATCGCCGTTCCAGCTGTGTTTTGACCATAAACCACCACATTCTGTATTTCTGACGACGGAGCCAGCGTTCCACCTTTGGTTCCATAGACTTCACTAACCGCATAGCGGGCGCCATTTTGAACGGATTTAGATATCACATTGTAGTGAATCATCATATTGCCCAGTTCAAGCACTAATATAAGGAAGAACAGCAATACAGGAGTCGCGATTACCATCTCGATAGCAGCAAAGCCACGATTAGATTTAATTAAAGGTTTCATAATCAAGACTCCCCACTATCAGGATCCTTATACAAAACAATCTTATAAGTTCCTTCCGTTGTTGATTCTGTACTACCTGAACCACCAACCACACTACAGGAGTGAATGAACTCACCAAAGACGGCTGGTGTACCTGAGTTATTAGTTGGTGCTTTTTGCAACAAGAAAAAACAACCAATTTTATTCACAGTAAAGTCAGTGGCACCACCACTTTTACCTGTGCAATCCACCATAGGTATCGGTAAAATACGACGCCAAGCGACACCATTTGCTGCGCACCCTGAACCATTACTTGCTATACATGCGTTGGTATCAGCTTCATATTGCGCATAGGTATAAGTACCATCAAAATCGATATCCCCTGTACTTGCGTCAATCGTAATCTCATCGCTAGGCTCTGTAGTTACGTAGTCAGAAGGGTAATCTGATGCCGTTAAGCCACCACCATAATCGCCAAAACGAGTATTCAAGCCATCGCCTGTTGGGCCAACCGTACCACCAGGTTTGGTCGTGATATCTTCACCAATTTTAACGGGTTGGTCATAACTACCACCTAACCCCTCTTTGACTGCCTTACCACCAGACCCGAAGTCTAAAAGATGATAATTACCGTTACCCATTTCAGATAATTTGTTATCCCCAACCTTCAAAGCATGAACTGTACCCACCTCATAACCAAAAACATTGGTTATAACTTCACCAGTTTCGTCATGATATCCATCTTCAGGATCGACGTCGTTGTCCGAAGTTCCGTCACCAATGCAAACCCCAATAGGCACAACGTTATTGACGACCTCTTGCCCGGAGCTTGGCCCAGCGACGGCACTTGCTGAAACCTCTTTTACTAGTCCAAACATTTGAATAAAGAACTCATCCATATCCAACGAATCTACTCTAACGCGTACATATACATCATCGTCATCACCGAAGGTGGCTGTTCCAGTAAAATCCTGAGGATCGTTAGAGTAATCAATGTTTATGGAAGCCGTGGTAAAATCAATCTCATGATTTCCTGTTGACGCTGCCATTGCATTTAACGCAGTGCCTATTTCAGCATCCACCGCATCTTTGTCTTTACTATTGTCCAGTATGGTTGCCGCAGCTAACGCCGCTGAATCTACAGCATTTTGTAAGCGTGTTTTATTAACCAACATATGGTTAACATCTACAGCCAACGCTGACACAGCTAAGAAAACAAGCAACGCAGCGGTAACTAATACGACAACTAAGCCTTGCTGTTTTCTGGGACTTTTTGATACTCGATACAACATATGAGTACCTCCAGATTTAGTTAAATTCTTCTAAGATCTGGCTACTACTTCCAGACAGTTCGTTTTCACCTCTGCCTACATATCTATCGTAACCAGTCTGCATCCGCTCCCCTGTACCATCCGGTACCACGAGTAAATTCTCTTGGGTCGCATTAGGGTTATACGTTTGTTCTGTTTTTACGAGTGCTACCGAATGCCCTAAACGAGCATCATTAGCACAGCCAACTAACACCATTACGAGAAAGACCATCATTATTCTAATCATATCTATCTCCTTATAAATCATGTCCAAATGAGCCTTCGCTACCACCATCTGTTGGTGATATTCCCTGTGAAGCTTGAGATTGCTCTGAATCCGATTCAGACGGTTCAGCGATATAAGCGCTTCGACCTAATAAGTAATATTCCAAATCATTCGGGTCAACAAAGGCGTCTGTTGGTAACGTTACTTTACTTCGGTCAATAGGACTCGCAAGTCGAGGGGTGACAAGAATGACAAGTTCTGTTTCACCAGATACATACTCTTGACTATTAAAGAGTTGCCCTAAGATGGGAACATCACCAATACCCGGCATTTTGTTGCTCACATCCCTAACATTCTCGCTGAGCAATCCAGCAATACCAATAGTTTGTCCGTCGGCTAGCTCAAGCGTCGATGACGCGCTTCGACGAGTAATTGGTGGGATAAAGTAGGTCGCATTGGTTGTTCCTGGGTCAATCGTTAACGAGCTGCTATTGGCAATTTCACTCACATCAACAGCCAAGTTTAGATTGATCTTTTTATCACTCAGAACCGTTGGGATAAATTTCAATCCAACTCCATACTCTTTATATTCAATCGTAATGCCATCTTCATCTGGCACAGGGATAGGGAATTCACCACCCGCTAAAAACTCAGCTTTGGAGCCACTTAATGCCGTTAAGTTAGGCTCAGCTAATACTTTCGCCACACCATTCTGTTTGGCTACATCCAGGGCGAATGTAAACAGGGTATTACTATCAATAAACGAGCCTAAAATGCCGTAATCAGTAGAGGTTGGAATATCAAAGATTGGCGTAGCCCCTAGAACACCAGCAGGAACTGACGACGCCCCCCAAGAAATATTCGATCCGCTCGTTTGGAAGAAGTGAAAGTTTGCATCAAATTTTCTCACCAAGCTTCTTTGAACCTCGGCAACCGTCACTTCCAACATAACTTGTTGAGCACCGCCAATAGACATCAAGTTGATAACACCTGTCGCTGCAGCTTGCTCGCTACCACTTTCCTTCGATTCATCAGCTGTTTCACCCGAAGAGTAGGTTTCTGCTATTCGCATCGCTACATTCATTTGTTGCTGATTACTCACCTGCCCACTCAGCAGCAAGCGATTCTGAGCACTGTGGACCTCTATAGTTTCATCAGGAAGAAACTCATATAACTTCGCTTTCAAGCTATTAAGATCATGAGTGACTTCGATGTTGATCGATTCAATCAGCTGGCCACGGGAGTCCCACGCCATTAGGTTAGTAGCACCTAATTTTTTTCCGATTAAAAACAGCTCGCTCGATTTCAACATCACAATATCAAGTACATCAGGATCACCAAGCGACACTTTGCTCGCTTTCCCTGACAACACCACATGTGTTGATTTGTGATGAGGAACCGTTACCGTTTTACCCGTTTGTAGAGCAGCAAAGCTCAGTGTAGAGAAACAAACGAAGCTCAAAATACACGTTATTATTATTTTCATAACTCACCTCAATCCTTGACGCGAACACTAGATGCTTGAGTACCTTTAATGATCGTCACACTCGGCTTAGGTACGTATCGACGAACAACCTTTTTCTCAACTTCATGAGGGTTTCTCAGTGTCAGTTGAATACTGCCTTTACTCTTCGCTGTTAAAAGTTTTTCAGCATCTTTAGGTGAAACCTCTAATGTCACAGCTCGTACGATAATAGGACTGTTTTCATTCGTTTTTGCCGTTTGGTCTACTGCCAATACCTTGATATCTTTCAACACGGTACGAGTTGCTGCTGAGTTTTTGCTGTAAGAAACGGTGCTAAGTATGTCAACTTTATTACCTGGTAATAGAAAACCAGCCACACCAATAACGTCATCCACTCGTATTGTTACCGCACGTTTATTCTCAGGTATTAATGCAGCAAGCGTTGAGCCTTCTCCTGGAATAGTAAAACGCATTTTATGAAGCACTTCTCCAGCATAAATAGTATTGGCCACCACTTTGCCAACCAATTCAGAAGCATCGGAAAAATTATTTTCATTAATCCAATCAACTTCCATTAACTTTGTCGCTAAGAACTGCTCCTCAATAATGGTTCCAGCTTCAATTTCTTGCGATGCCACCACGACTGGATGACGCTCCACAGTTTCAACTTCAACGGTTGGTTGAACTTGATCTTCCATCCACTGCTTAGCAAAAAATACAGCCGCTAAGCCAAATACTACGGACAGTAAAAACAGTAGGAAAACTTGACTCTTATTCATTATTTTCTTCCTCGTGTCCATCAGAGGTAAAATAGACTTCCCATGCCATGGAAAGAATATCGAAGGTAATAACAGGCGGGAGTTGTTCAAACGAAAGAATATCTTTGCTTATACCAACGAGATCTTTCGGTAAACATGGGAAAAGTGGCACCTTAAGAAGCGTGTGCATTTGAGACAAACGCTCAAAGAATCCATCTTGAAGCTCTACCTCTCTATCAGCAACGACGCTCATCCATAAAGCTTCATAGTCTCGTTGGTTAAGTGGCTTGAATTCAATCTTGTAACCTAAACGACGCAAAAAGGCAGGGTCGCTTATTTTCTTGGGATTTAGATTGGTAGAGAAGGCAAGCGTTAATACAAATGGCATCGTTATCTGCTGACCATTAGGCAGCGACAAATAATCGAATGAGTACTCCATCGGTACTATCCAACGGTTAAGAAGCGCATCCACAGGCATGGGCTGACGACCAAGGTCATCAATGATAAAAATACCATTGTTTGCCATCATTTGAACTGGAGCTAACCAGACTCGACTATTCTCTGAGTGATTGACTTCAAGCATATCCATCGTCAGTTCTCCCCCAACCTGGATATTGGGTCTTTCACAATTAAGCCAACGCTTGTCGTACTGATCTTTGAGGGAAATACTTTGATCGCTGCCGTTACTATCCAACGGCTTATGATGTTGCGCCGAGAACACCTTGATAATGTTACCCAGAGCATAGACAGCATAAGGGATAAATACAGAGGTATGTAAAGCATTCACAATACGGCTCGCAACAAATGTTTTACCCGTTCCTGCATGTCCATACAGCAACAAAGCACGTCCCGAATTGATTGCAGGCCCAAGTACTGAAATCATTTTGTCGACACCATATACATCATTCAGTGCCGCCTCGACATGTGGCCGAGTTACTAACTCAGCTCTCAAGTCTTGTTGTTTTACCACCTCACTATATTGAGTAAGCGAAACCGGTGCGGGACCTAAATAGGCATCACGCTTGAAAGCAAGATCCGCTTCTTCAAGCCCTTTTTCTGATAGTGAATAACGAACATGACTATGTGACACAGATGAGAGGGAAATATCAGAAGTAGGCTGAAATACCTCGATTAATGACTTCTTTCTTAAAACGGCTAAAGCACTTTCCACGATATGAGTCACAACACATAAATAATTAGAAAGCTCTAAAACATCCGATTTTGGGTAAGCTGACAAATGCTTAAGTACGAGATTTTCAATAACGACTTCAGGAACACCCAACATATCAAGAGATGTAGGGACGATTGGGGCTGAAATTTGTGGCTTCAAGGTTGTTGGAGCAGTACGCCCTATAATATCCATATATTATGTCTCCCCACAAAGCTAACCAACAACAGATTTAAGTAAAGTAGCTATACATCGCTAACCCTATAACAACAGAAGGAGCAAAAGGCATCGTTACTTTATTTGAATACCGAGTATGTAAATTAGCTGTTTTATCAATGACTGGTGCAGCTCCACCAAGCACAATTATCTTATTTTCAAAATAGCTTTTAATACTAAAACAGCTCGAGTTGGACAGGTTGTATAGCAGGTAGAAAACCCCAACAACTCCAGAAGAAACCAAGATAAAGTACGATGCATCGAGTAATTGTCCCCACCCCAAATACATTCCTACAACACCTAATAACTTCACATCCCCTGCAGACATTGCTCTTAAAAAATAGAATAGCAATCCAAAACAAAAGAATACGACCGACCCAAATAAAGACATTAAGAAACTATCAAAGGTGTAATTGCTGTTGAACATTGATAAAAAATAGAAAAACAAAAAAAGAATCAATATTTTGTTTGGTATACGATGTTTCTCAACATCGTATACCGATACAGCAATTAGCAATGCCCAAAAAACAGAAGGCTCATTAATCATAATTTCAATTCATACGCTCGATATAATACTTTGAAATTTACTCACTAATGTCGTAGCCATTCCAGAGAAAATTAGCCCGACAAAAATTATGAGCGAGGCAGCACCAATGACATACTCAATAGTCGTTAACCCCTTTTGCTGTCTCACTCTCCGAGCAACCATGGCAGTAATCATTAAATACTGTTAATGATGTTATTAAGCTTAGCGGATAGGGCGGCCCCAAAACCAGTAAATATAGTGGTCAAGCCTAATACCAGTAACGCTGCACCAATTACATACTCGATAACAGTCAACCCTTCTTCATCTTTCATGAATTCTTTACAATTATTCAAAAACTTATCCATGAGAACCTCTCCTTGATTTACGTATCAGGCTTTGTTTGCCTGTAAAGTAAATCTAGAGGTGAGAGATATATTTGGTTAGGATTTTTTTGCCATTTACTTGCACTTTTTTGTGGTACTTCTAATCTAAATATAAAGCTTCATTAATTAGCCACTTTTAGAATAAAAGAGAATATGAAATGCATTGGGTATCTGTATGAAAATAGTAACCCCGTTATTATCGGATAAAGAGAGTGATTTCAACTCCGTTATTATCAATAAAATAAGTCACTATTTCTCTATTGCCAACTTCAAATAAGACATATCTATAATCAGTAACTTAGACGTCAGACTGGTATTTTTCATTTTTAATACCCCTGATAAAATCCAACTACTTACCATGGCTTTATCTATTTGCGAAAATTTGAACAAAAGAATTGTTATTATTTGCTCTGACCCGTTACCTAATATCGTTCGAAATCATAAGAATATATTTTTCATCATAGAAACAAACAGTAATCATCTGACCAGTCAATTCGAAGAGCTTAAGGCTAAGACACAGCATATGTTCGAGTCCCATTTCGATATCGACAGAGACACAAACAATAACAACCAGCTTCCTGTAAAAGCCTTCACATCCGAAGTCGTTAACTTTGTGATGGACAACATCAACAAAGAAATCAGAGAAACAGAGATCGCCGAGAAATGTCACTGTTCAACCACCTATTTTTCTAAAAAGTTTCATCTACACTTTGGAGTAAGCTTTAGAGACTTCGTGTGCGATAAACGGATTCTACTTGCCAAAAAGTTAATCGAGGCAGATACAGAATCAAAAATTGCTGTCATTGCCTATCAATGTGGATACAAGGATGTGTCATATTTCTCGAGAATTTTTAAGAAACGGACTGGAGTAACGCCTGCAAGTTACAGGCGAGCCTGCACAGATAACGGAAAACAAAGAACATAAACGCTAATTTTACTCCCTAAAAGAAAAAATCATGGTACATTTAACATGATTTTAACAAAAATAACTTAGCGAAAAACATGGAGTTAGACAATGATTCAGCCTAACGAGTTTAGCCAAGAACAAGCAACAGCTCTCCCTACACCCAATGACATGATTTTAAAATGGGCAGAAGAACGCCCAGATGAAGTCTACTTAAAGCAAATTATTAACCGCCAATTTGTTGAGTTTACTTATAAAGAAGTGGCCGACAAAGCACTGAAACTGGCGTCAGCATTAGAAGGACTCGGAGCCCAACCTGGCGATCGAGTCGCTCTCGTATCGAAAAACTGTGCAGAGTGGTTTATCTGCGATCTTGCCATGATGTTAGGAGATTTTGTCAGCGTCCCAATCTTTCCAACAGCGGGTGCCGATACCATACAGTACTGTATTGAACACAGTGAAAGTAAAATTGTGATTGCGGGTAAACTCGACGATCCTAAGGCCACTCAAATAGTACTGGATGATAATCCAAACTTGGTGAGTATCTCACTTCCCTACGATAGCGCAGCGAAGTGCCAACATACTTTCGAACAACTCATCGATACCCATGAACCCTCAACCAAGCGTCCTCAGCATCACGATGATAAAGTAATGTCGCTTGTTTATACTTCGGGTACATCAGGGCTACCAAAAGGCGCGATGCTCACATACGGCGCCTTTACGTGGTCAGTTCAACGGTTGATCGATCATATTGGTATCCAACCCGGCGATCGCTTGTTCTCTTATCTACCGCTTGCCCATATTACAGAACGCGTTTACATCTTTGGCTCATCGGTAATGGGCGGTATAGTCACTGCTTTCCCGGAGTCTTTAGATACCTTTATTGATGATGTGAAAATGCATCGCCCTACTCTATTTATTTCAGTTCCTCGCTTATGGACTCTGTTCCAGCAACGAATCCAAGATAAGCTTCCGCAGAAGAAACTGAATTTCTTACTTAAGATTCCGTTTATCAACAACATCATTAAGAAGAAACTGGCTGATGGCCTAGGGTTAGATCAAGCCCGCGTTTTGGGATGTGGTTCAGCTCCGGTATCACCGGCTCTACTCGCATGGTATGAGAGTGTTGGCCTACACATTACCGAGGCTTGGGGAATGACTGAGTCTTTCGCCTACAGCACGATTAATCACCCGTTTAGAGCCGACAAAATTGGTACTGTGGGTAATGCTGGTCCGGGCATCGAACTCAAAATTGCAGAAGATGAAGAAATTTTGGTTCGAAGCAAAGGTATGTTCTCTGGTTATTACAAAAATGACATAGCCACCCAAGAGTCTTTTAACTCTGAGGGATGGCTTCATACTGGCGATATTGGTGATATCGACAGCGAGGGCTACCTAACGATCCGGGGACGTAAAAAAGACACCTTTAAAACTGCGAAAGGTAAGTTTGTGGCTCCAGTGCCAATCGAAAACAAACTGTTTGAATACAGCCGTGTAGAAATGATGTGTTTGATCGGCTTAGGCTTACCTGGTCCTATCCTACTCGTGGTACCGCATGACTTCCCTAATTTTGATCGGGCTCGTTATGAAAGAACAAGTAAACGTGTCATTGAAAAAATGAACGAACAGTTAGCCTCGCATGAGAAGATCAAAGGGGTACTGATGATTAAGGAACCGTGGAGCATCGACAACGGTGTACTTACCCCTACTCTCAAGATAAAGCGACATATCCTTGAGCAGAAATACCATGAAATCGGTCATAACTGGCCGAAAGATAAATTGGTGGTTTGGGAAGAGTAATCAAAACTGAGAGGGAGCCATTACGGCTCCTTTTTCATAAGCTCAAGTTACAAGTATTTAGTGTAATCAGCCGCATCATTACGTTCATAGTCCAAACCGATATCCTTTCTCATCCGATCGCTCAAAGATTCCGAGCTAATAACTTGTCTTGATTTAGCCGCCTTACTATTCTTTTTTTATCATTAACTTGAAAAATATAAGTAACTAATCTGCCAATCCAACAGGTCATTGCTTTCATTTTATCTCTCTTGTTTTTCCTATTAATTTGTCGTTATTATGGAAATAAGCAGTTCGATAAGCGAACAACCATTATTAACAAGGACTATAAGCTGAGGTTATGGATAATAGACTGCGTCACCTTTCAGGCCTCCGTTACTTTGAAGTTGCGGCACGCTTGCATAGCTACAGTAAGGCAGCTGAGGAACTGTTTGTTAGCCAAGCAGCCGTCAGCCAAAAGATTCGCCAACTAGAAGAACAGGTTGGATGTAAGCTTTTCATTCGTAAGGGGCGTGTTATGGCCTTAACACATGAAGGGCGCACACTTTTCAAACATGTTTCTGATGGGTTTCAAGAGGTATTGCTAGGTTTAAACAAGATCCAGTCTGAACCCATTCAAGGTCTGCTTGTTGTTAGAAGCCCTCCTTCATTTGCTTCACGTTGGTTACTACTGATCTGCTCCAGTCAGACTGGACACTTAGCTAAGCGACATTTCGCTTTTCAAAG